>JBKPNJ010000095.1:0-12165 GCA_046732575.1 Actinomycetota bacterium | reverse complement strand
CACTTGCTCCGCCACCGGGCTGCTCCTCCTCGTTTGCGGTCCCCCGGACTGGCCACCCTATGCTGGCAGGGTGAGCTCCCCCACCGCTGCTCCTCCGGCAGCGACGGCCTCCAGCGGCTCCCCCTGGGATTTCTCGGAGATCACCCGCTCGGACGCCTCGCTTCGCCGGTTCCTCCACGGCCTTCCGGGTGTCGACCAGGTCGGCGCCGAGGCGCGGGCCGCGGTCTTGTCCACCCGCTCGATCAAGACCGGCGCCAAGGCTTACGCGATCGACCAGGCAATCGCGATGGTCGACCTCACCACGCTGGAGGGCCAGGACACACCCGGCAAGGTGCGCGCGCTCTGCGCGAAGGCGATGCGCCCCGACCCCACAGACCCGAGCTGCCCCGCGGCCGCGGCGGTCTGCGTCTACCCCGACCTGGTGGCCACCGCCAGGACGGCGCTGGCCGGCAGCCGGGTGAAGGTCGCCAGCGTGGCAACCGCCTTCCCGTCCGGCCGCGCGCACCTCGACGTCAAGCTGCGCGACGCCGCCGACGCGGTGGCCGCCGGTGCCGACGAGATAGACATGGTCATCGACCGGGGGGCCTTCCTGACCGGCGACTACGTGGCTGTCTTCGACGAGATCGTCGCCGTCAAGCAGGCATGCGCCGGTTCTGACGGGACCGCGCGCCTGAAGGTCATCCTCGAGACCGGTGAGCTCGCGACCTATGACAACGTGCGCCGCGCCTCGTGGCTGGCGATGCTCGCCGGCGCGGACTTCATCAAGACCAGCACCGGCAAGATCCAGCCCGCCGCGACGCTGCCGGTCACTCTGGTGATGCTCGAGGCGGTTCGGGACTTCTGGAACGCCACGGGTCGTGTCGTGGGCGTCAAGGCGGCGGGCGGCATCCGCTCGTCCAAGGACGCGATCAGGTACCTGGTCATGGTCAACGAGATCGCCGGGCCGGACTGGCTTCACCCGGACCGGTTCCGCCTCGGGGCCTCCAGCCTGCTCAACGACCTGCTGATGCAACGCACGAAGCTGACCACCGGCCGCTACTCCGGGCCGGACTACTTCACCGTCGACTAGGGGTCTGATGACGTTCGAGTATGCGCCGGCTCTGGAGTCGCGTGCGGTCGTCGACATCGCCTCCTCGTACGGTCTGTTCATCGACGGTCGGTTCATCGACGGCCAGGGTGGTCGGCCCTTCAAGACGATCTCGCCGGCGACCGAGGAGGTCCTTGCCGAGGTGGTGGAAGCCAGCGATGCCGATGTCGACACCGCCGTATCAGCGGCACGCCGGGCCTACGACCGGGTCTGGTCGACGATGCCTGGACGCGAACGCGCCAAGTACCTCTACCGCATCGCCCGCATCATCGGCGAACGGTCCCGCGAGCTCGCGGTGCTGGAGTCCCTCGACAACGGCAAGCCGATCCGCGAGTCGCGCGACACCGACGTCCCGCTGGTGGCGGCGTACTTCTTCTACTACGCGGGCTGGGCCGACAAGCTCGAGTACGCCGGTTTCGGTGCGAACCCGAAGCCGCTGGGCGTCGCCGGCCAGGTGATTCCGTGGAACTTCCCACTGCTGATGCTCGCGTGGAAGATCGCGCCCGCGCTCGCCTGCGGCAACACTGTCGTCCTCAAACCGGCCAAGACCACACCGCTGACCGCGCTGCTGTTCGCCGAGATCTGCCAGCAGGCCGACCTCCCGCCGGGCGTCGTCAACATCATCACCGGCGCCGGCCGGACCGGACAGGCGCTGGTCAGCCATCCCGACGTCGACAAGGTCGCCTTCACCGGGTCGACCGAGGTGGGGAAGTCGATCGCGCGGTCGATCGCCGGCACCGGCAAGCGCGTCACGCTCGAGCTCGGCGGCAAGGCGGCCAACATCGTCTTCGACGACGCCCCGGTCGACCAGGCGGTCGAGGGCATCATCACCGGCATCTTCTTCAACCAGGGTCACGTCTGCTGCGCCGGATCCCGTCTGCTGGTGCAGGAGAGCGTCTACCCCGATGTGCTCGACCGGCTCAAGCGGCGGATGGCGATGCTGCGCGTCGGGGATCCGCTCGACAAGAACACCGACATCGGGGCGATCAACTCGAGCGCCCAGCTCGACAAGATCCGTGAGTTCAGCCAGGTCGGTGAGAACGAGGGGGCGCAGCGCTGGTCCCCGCCGTGCGACCTCCCCGACCGCGGCTTCTGGTTCGCGCCGACGATCTTCACCGGTGTCTCGGCGGCCCACCGCATCGCGCGCGAAGAGATCTTCGGTCCCGTCCTGTCGGTGCTGACCTTCCGGACGCCCGCCGAGGCGATCGAGAAGGCCAACAACACTCCGTTCGGTCTGTCCGCGGGGGTCTGGACCGACAAGGGGTCCCGCATCCTGTGGATGGCCGGCCGGCTGCGCGCCGGCGTGGTGTGGGCCAACACGTTCAACCGGTTCGACCCGACCTCGCCGTTCGGTGGCTACAAGGAGTCCGGATACGGGCGCGAGGGCGGTCGCCACGGCCTGGAGGCGTACCTCCATGGCTGACCGGACGACGAACCGGCTCGAGGTCCGCAAGACGTACAAGCTCTTCATCGGCGGCGCCTTCCCCCGCTCCGAGAGCGGCAGGTCCTACCGGGTCGTCGACCCGAAGGGCCGGTTCCTGGCCAACGCCTGCCTGGCATCCCGCAAGGACGCCCGCGACGCCGTGGCCGCGGCCCGCCGGGCATTCGACGGCTGGTCGACCCGCGCACCCTACAACCGGTCCCAGATCCTCTACCGGATCGCGGAGATGGTCGAGGGCCGGCGCGGGGAGTTCGCTGTCGAGGTGGCCCGCAGCGAAGGGCTGACCGCGACGCGTGCGGAACGGACGGTCGACGAGAGCGTCGACCGGCTGGTCTGGTACGCCGGCTGGGCGGACAAGCTCGCCCAGATCGCCGGGTCGAGCAATCCGGTCGCCGGGCCTTACTTCGACTTCTCGCTCCCCGAGCCGACCGGGGTGGTCGCTGTCGTCGCCCCGCAGGCCTCGTCGCTGCTCGGCCTGGTCAGCGTGGTGGCGCCGGTGATCGTCGCCGGCAACACCTGCGTGGTGCTGGCTGCACAGGACCGTCCACTGCCCGCGATCACCTGGTCGGAGGCCCTGGCCACCTCAGACCTTCCCGGCGGCGTCGTCAATCTGCTCACCGGCCGGGTGGCCGAGGTCGCGCCCTGGCTGGCCTCGCACATGGACGTCAACGCCGTCGACCTCACCGGCGTCGGCGACGTCGAGCTCGCCAGGACGCTGGAGCTGGCCGCCGCCGACAACCTCAAGCGTGTTCGGCGCCCCTCGGCCGACGACTGGACCGCTGATCCCGGCACCTCGCGGATGCTCGCCTTCCTCGAGACCAAGACCGTGTGGCACCCGATTGGGATCTGACCCTCTCGCCGACTGGCCCGGCCGGCGCACAGTCAGCGACGCGGCCGGGCGGCCGGCCCTGTTCTTCAGCGAGGACGAGCGTTCGGGCCGTCCCTGGGCCGACGGGGCGTGGCGTCCTCCTACCGCTTCGGCGGCGACCTGTGCGGACGTGGTGGTGCGGCAGCTGCCCGGATGGGCATTGTCCAGCAACGACCAGGAGCTCGTCGGGGAGCTGCGCCGCCGGGGCGGCGTGGTCGTCCGACGTGCGCACTCGATGAGCCACGACCTGACCGTCATCCCCGAGCCACCGGTCGATGGGTTCACCGTCGCGCCCCTCACCCCGTCGGCCCTGCGGGCGCGCGCGTCCGAGGTCGGTGACGTCGCCTGGCGCGCGTACCCGGCCGAGCTGGGCGACCACGACTGGCCCGACCCGGCGGCCGCAGCCGACGGCATGCGGGCGGTGAGCTCCGGCGACGTGCTGGGGCGGCTGACCGACGCCTCACGGATCGCGCTGGACGACGGCGGCGGCGTGCTGGGGGCGTGCCTCGTGGTGGATCGCGGCGGACCGCCGCCGCATGGCGGACAATGGGTCCTCGACGTGTTCCGGGACCCGCTGGCCCCTCAGCGCGGGATCGGCGCCGCACTCATCGCGGCCGCTTTGCGCAGTCTCGCCGCCGGGTCCGCGCCGGCGCTCGGACTCGCCGTCACCCACGCCAACCAGCGGGCGCTACGGCTCTATCAGCGGCTCGGTTTCACCGAGATCGAGCAGAGCTGGACCCTGCACCTGCCCGGAGCAGCCGGCGACGACTGATCAGCCTCCGTCCATCAGCGCGGCGTAGCCGGGCTTGATGACCTGGTCGATCATCGCGAGCCGCTGGTCGAACGGCAGGAACGCGCTCTTCATCGCATTGATCGTGAACCACCGCAGGTCGGCGACGTCGTACCCGAACGCGTCGCACAGCAGCTGCATCTCCCTGCCCATCGAGGTGCCGCTCATCAGCCGGTTGTCGGTGTTCACCGTCACCCGGAAGCGCAGCCGGGTGAGTAGACCGATCGGGTGCTCCTCGATCGAGACCGCGGCCCCGGTCTGGACATTGGAGGTCGGGCACATCTCCAGCGGGATGCGCTTGTCCCGCACGTACGACGCCAACCGGCCGAGCTCGACCGACCCGTCCTGCGCCGACGAGATGTCGTCGATGATCCGGACGCCGTGGCCGAGCCGGTCGGCACCGCACCACTGGATCGCCTCCCAGATCGACGGCAGGCCGAAGGCCTCGCCGGCGTGGATGGTGAAGTGGGCGTTCTCACGCTGGAGGTACTCGAACGAGTCCAGGTGCCTCGTCGGCGGGAAGCCGGCTTCGGCGCCGGCGATGTCGAATCCGATGACGCCGTCGTCGCGGTGCCGGACGGCCAGCCTGGCGATCTCCATCGACCGCGCCTGGTGACGCATCGCGGTCACCAACTGGCGCACCTGGATCGGGGTGCCTGCTGCCGCGGCGCGTCTCTCACCCTCGGCGAGGCCGTCCCTCACCGCCTCGACGACCTCCGACAGGGTCAGCCCCTCGCCCAGGTGCTGCTCCGGTGCGTACCGCACCTCGGCGTAGACCACGCCGTCGCCCGCGAGGTCCTCAGCGCACTCGGCCGCCACCCGAACCAGTGCCTCCCGGGTCTGCATCACCGCCACGGTGTGCTCGAAGGTCTCGAGGTACCTCACCAGTGTCCCGCTGTTCGCGGACTCCGCGAACCATGCCGCGAGCCCCTCGACGTCACCGGTCGGGAGCCCGTGACCGGTCTCGGCGGCGAGCTCGACAACGGTCTGCGGACGCAATCCGCCGTCGAGGTGGTCGTGCAGCAGCACCTTCGGGGCGGCAGCGATGAGAGCCGGTGTCGGTGACGACATGGCGGCATTGTGTCACCCGGCGGACGGGTAGCCTGGCCGCGCAGATGTCGACCCAGCTCCTGGAGACCCACGTGATCCACGCCCGCACCGCGATCGTGACCGGCGCAGCCCGTGGGATCGGTGCGGCAACGGCGCGGCGGCTGGCCGCCGACGGCTTCGCGGTCGCCGTTCTGGACCTGGATGAGGCGGCCTGCGCCGGCACCGTCGAGGCGATCCGCTCGGCCGGCGGCCAGGCGGTCGGGGTCGCCGTCGACGTCGCAGCCGCCGAGTCGGTGCAGGCCGCGGTGGGCCGCGTGGCCGACGAGCTCGGCCCACCGGTCGTTCTCGTCAACAACGCCGGCATCACCCGCGACAACCTTCTGTTCAAGATGACGCTGGACGACTGGGACTCGGTCATCGGCGTGCACCTGCGCGGCCACTTCCTGATGAGCCGGGCCGCGCAGAAGCACATGATCGAGGCGAGCTGGGGCCGGATCGTGAACCTCTCGAGTGTCTCGGCGCTCGGAAACCGGGGGCAGGCCAACTACGCGGCGGCCAAGGCCGGTGTTCAGGGGTTCACCAAGACGCTCGCGATCGAGCTCGGGAGGTTCGGTGTGACGGTCAACGCGGTCGCGCCGGGGTTCATCGAGACGGACATGACGGCGGCGACCGCCGAACGGGTGGGAGTCGGGTTCGAGGAGTTCAAGGCTGCGGCGGCACAGACCATCCCGGTCGGGCGGGTCGGTACCCCGGACGACGTGGCGAACGTCGTGTCGTTCTTCGTCGACGAACGGTCGTCGTTCGTCTCCGGCCAGGTGCTGTACCTGGCCGGTGGCCCCAGGGCCTGACGGGAGGCGGTGGTGCGGGTCTTTCGCAGCCTCGACGACCTCGAGTCCGCCGTGGGCGGAGACCTCGGTCACAGCGACTGGCTGGAGGTCACCCAGGACCGGATCGACGCGTTCGCCGACGCCACCGGCGACCACCAGTGGATCCACGTCGATCCCGACCGCGCCGCCCGTGGTCCCTTCGGCGGGACGGTCGCACACGGGTACCTGACGCTGTCGCTCATCCCGTTCCTGGCCGGGCAGATCTTCGCCGTGGAAGGGCCCGGAATCAGGGTCAACTACGGCACCAACAGGGTCCGCTTTCCCAGCCCGGTGCCTGTGGGGTCGCGGATCCGCGCCTCCGCGGTGATCGACCAGCTGACCGACCTGCCCCAGGGCAAGCAGCTGGTGATCCGGTACACGGTTGAGATCGAGGGGCAGGACAAGCCCGGCTGCGTTGCCGACGCCGTCGTGCTCCTCCTCTCGTGAGCACCGGCCCCCTCTGCACGGGCTATCGCGGGTCCTTCTCGGGGGACGGGGCAGCCGGCGTGCTCCGTCGAGAGGTGCGCCACAGGTACGCGCGCGCCGCACGGCGGACCCACCGGTTGTGATCTGCCGCCCGCAACGCGGCAACCCTGGTGTCCTGTACCGCGGCGCGCAGCCTGCTGCCCAGCCGCGCGGGGTCGACGCTCTGCGCAGGTCGCTGTCGGCGCGTTCGCCACCGCAGGTCCGCGTACTTCTCGGTGATCGCCACGAGCGCGGTGACGGCAGCTGCTGCGACCTCGGACTCCTCGACCGGGTGCGGCTGGGCCGGGCTGTCAGGCTCGGTGGCCGGGAGCAGGTCGGTGAGGTCGCCGAACACGCGGTAGCCGCGCGCGCCCACTTCTGCGACGACCTCTCGCGCCCGGTCGTTGACCCAGCCGAACTCTCCCGGCGCCAGGCGGATGCGGGGGGACGAGCTGCCGGTTCGCAGCGCGGACCTGACCCCCTGGTCGACCGCCCAGATGTACTGGCGCTCGTTCAGCCGGCCACCCAGTCCCAGGTTCAGGCGGCGGAGGACTTCCGCCTCCGGCGCTCCTACCGACGGGTTGGCCGCGGTCTCCGCTCCCCGCAGGACACCGGGATCGATGCGGGTCGCGGCGGCGAACCGCTCTATCAGCAGAGAACGCGGCGCTCCCGCCGGAGGAACGGTGACGAGATGAAGGCGCTCACGTGGGACTGACCGTTCCCACACGTCGAGGACGCGAACCAGATCCTGGTGCATCCAGAAGGCGATGCCCGCCGTAGCCGGACCGCCTTCGGGGTCACGGACCGCGGCTGTGTACTCCTCCAGCGTCCACGTTCGCCCCTTGGCGAGCTGCTGCTGCCAGGCAGAGCCGATCACGGCGCCGAGATAGCGTGTCGTCACCACCACGTGCACGCGCGCAGGCGCGAACGCCTGGACGGCCCTGCGCGCCTGACGGGGCCCGGCGTTGGTGAGGAACTCCTCCGAGATCACCACGTGCGATCCGGGCCAGCTCCTGGCCGACTCTACGAGTACTCGCCATGAACCGGGCACCTCCGGCTGTGCCGCCCCTCGCGTACGCCTGCCCATCAGGTCCCAGACCGCCAGCATCTGCGACCTCCGCGTCTCGCCCGGCACCAGGACCCCGCGCTCGGCCAGCGGCTCGCGGCTGAGCCGCAGCACCCTCTGCACATGGCTGGTTCCCGCCTTGGGGAGGCCGATATGAAGGTAGACGTCGGCCGCGCCACCGTCGCGCTTCATGACTCGGCGATGCGGTCGATGACCAACGGGGTAGGGCGGTGGTCGCCGCCGATCTCGTACGCGCTCTCGAGCACCTCCAGCGCACGGGGGAAGCGATCCGGCGTATCGGTGTGCAGGGTGAGAAGGGGCTGGCCCTTCCGGACAGTCTGCCCGGGCTTGGCATGCATCGACACCCCGGCCGCGATCTGCACCGGATCCTCCCTGCGGGCGCGGCCGGCTCCGAGCCGCCAGGCCGCGACACCGACCGCGTGCGCGTCCAGCCGGGTGAGCATGCCCGAGACCGGAGCATCAATGTCATGGGTCTCCAGAGCCGCTGGAAGCTCCGCGTCTGGGTCCCCGCCCTGCGCACGGATCATCGCCCGCCAGGTGTCCATGGCCGACCCGTCGGCAAGCCGGTCCTCCGGGTCGATGCCGGTCAGCCCGGACGCGGCGACCATCTCGCGGGCCAGCGCGAGCGTGAGCTGCACGACGTCCGGCGGTCCGCCACCGGCGAGCACCTCCACCGACTCGCGCACCTCCAGCGCGTTGCCGGCGGTCAGACCGAGCGGCGTGGACATGTCGGTGAGCAGAGCCACCGTCGCGACTCCTGCGTCGGTGCCGAGCCCGACCATCGTGCGGGCGAGCTCGCCCGCGGTCCGCGTGCTCTTCATGAACGCTCCGCTCCCTACTTTGACGTCGAGGACGAGCGCCCCGGTGCCCTCGGCGATCTTCTTGCTCATGATGGAGCTGGCGATCAGCGGGATCGACTCGACCGTCCCGGTGACGTCGCGCAGCGCATAGAGCTTGCGGTCCGCCGGCGCCAGCGCGGCGCCGGCCGCGCAGACCACGGCGCCGACGTCCTCCAGCTGAGCGATCATCTGACCGTTGCTGAGGTCGGCCCGCCACCCGCGGATCGACTCCAGCTTGTCGAGCGTGCCGCCGGTGTGACCGAGCCCGCGCCCGGACACCTGTGGTACGGCCACTCCGCAGGCTGCCACCAGCGGGACGAGCGGCAGCGTGATCTTGTCCCCGACTCCGCCGGTGGAGTGCTTGTCGGCGGTGGGACGCGACAGCGTCGAGAAGTCCATCCGCTCGCCGGAGGCGATCATCGCCCGGGTCCAGCGGCCGATCTCACGACGGGTCATCCCGTTGAGCAGGATCGCCATCGCCAGTGACGACATCTGCTCCTCCGCAACGGCGCCGCGAGTGTAGGCGTCGACCACCCAGTCGATCTGCGCATTCCCCAGCTCGTGCCCGTCACGCTTGGAGACGATCACGTCGACCGCGTCGTGGGGCTCAACCATGCGCCGGTGCCGGTGCGACCCGGTCCAGGTCGCCGGGGCCGAAGGCGTCCGGCAGGACATCGGCCATCGACCTGACCCCCCGGGGGGTGTCGACCTGCAGATCCGGCCCGCCGTGCTCCCAGAGCAGTTGCCGGCACCGTCCGCACGGCATCAGCCGCGCGCCGCTCGCGTCACAGCAGGAGAAGGCCACCAGGCGCCCGCCCCCGGTCGCGTGCAACGACGAGACGAGCCCGCACTCAGCGCACAGCCCCACGCCGTAGGCGGCGTTCTCGACATTGCAGCCGGTGACCACCCGGCCGTCGTCGACCAGTGCCGCGGCACCCACCGGGAACCGGGAGTACGGCGCGTACGCCGCGCCCATCACCTGCCGGGCCGCGGCGCGCAGCGCCTCCCAGTCGATCTCCGGACCGTCCATGCTCCGCCCTTCACGTACGGTTCACCGTCGGCGCCATCGCGATGTACGGGTTCGGGGCCGAGCGTAGACCCGTAGCGTGCCCGGGCGCGGCGCGGACCTCGGGTGCTGCGGCGGGTCTGATGCGGTTCGTGACGTGCTGCGGCAGGGTCAGTGCAGGGCGGCCGCGGCCAGCAGCTTCGCGGCGATCTCGATCGCCCGCTCGTCGACGTCGAACGTCGCCCGGTGCAGGTCTGTGACGACCGAGGATGCCGGGTCTCGTACCCCCAGCCGGGCCAGCGAACCCTTCACGCGTCCCAGGTACCACGCGAAGTCCTCGCCACCCAGACTCTGATCTGTCTCCTCGACCGCCGACGGGCCGAACATCATCGTCGCCGCCCGGCGCATCCACGCGGTCGCTGTCGCGTCGTTGACACATGGCGGTACGCCACGGTTCATCTCGACCTCGACGTCCACCCCGTACGGCGCGAGCAGGGCACGCACCAGATCCGGAACGACCTCGGGCATCGCTTCCCAGACCGTCTGGTCGAGCACCCGGATCGTGCCCTCGACGTCGCCGCGCTGGGGAATGGCGTTCGCGGTGCCACCGGCGGCGACGCGACCCCAGACCAGGCTCAGACCGGATCGCGGGTCGACGCGGCGGGATAGCACGGCCGGAAGCTGGGTGATGAGTACGCCGAGGGCGTGGATGAGGTCGGCGGTGAGATGCGGACGGGCCGTATGACCGCCGGGACCGCTCAGCCTGACCCGGATGTGGTCGGCCGCCGAGGTGATCGGTCCAGCCCGGAACCCGAGCTGTCCGACCGCCAGCCGCGGGTCGCAGTGCACGGCGTAGATGGCGTCGACGTTGTCGAGCCCGCCGGCACTGATGACGTCGAGGGCGCCGCCGGGGACCATCTCCTCGGCCGGCTGGAAGATGAGCCGGACCGGATTCCTCAGCTGCCCCTGCAGGTTGAGCTCCTGCAACGCCAGCCCCGCGCCGAGCACCGCCGCCGTGTGCACGTCGTGGCCGCACGCATGGCACAGCTCGGGGACGACCGATCGGTACTCGACATCCTTCTCGTCCGGGATCGGCAGCGCGTCGATGTCGGCTCGCAGAGCGATCACCCGAGGAGGGTCCGTTCCCACCGCACCGGGAACGATGTCGCACAGGACACCGGTACCCAGCGGCAGCCGCTGCGGGCTCAGACCCGCCTCTTCCAGGCGGCGCATGACGGCCGCTGTGGTCCGGAACTCCTCGCGCCCCGGTTCCGGATGGCGATGAAGGTCACGGCGAAAGGCGATCAGCTCATCGCCGAGCAGCTTGACGGACTGTTCGAGGTCGGCGAGCAGGGCTGGACCGGATTGCACCCTCCCATTGTCACATCCCGGTCGGGTGCTAGAAGGCGTCGGCCGGGACGTAGCTTCCCCACACCGCGCGCAGGCAGTCGCACACCTCACCGACTGTGGCCCGCTCCGCGAGAGCTTCCTTCATCGGGAGGAGAACGTTGTCGGTGCCCTCGGCGGCGGCTCGCAGGGCGTCGAGATGGCGTGCGACGGCGTCGCCGTCGCGCTCGGCTCGCAGCTTGGCCAGGCGTTCGGCCTGCTGCTCGCCGATCGCCGGGTCGAGCCGCAATGGTTCGTAGGGATCCTCGTGATCCGAAGCGAACCGGTTCACGCCCACGATCACCCGCTCACCGGACTCGATCTGCTGCGCGATCCGGTAGGCCGACTTCTCGATCTCGGTCTTCTGGAACCCCCGCTCGATGGCCGCGACCGCACCGCCCATGTCCTCCACCGATGCCATCAAGGAGCGGGCCGCGGCCTCGAGCTGGTCGGTGAGCGACTCCATCGCATAGGAGCCGGCGAACGGGTCGACGGTGCTCGGGACGTCCGTCTCGTACGCGAGCACCTGCTGGGTGCGCAGGGCCAGCCGGGCGGCCTTCTCGGTCGGCAACCCGATCGCCTCGTCGTAGGAGTTGGTGTGCAGTGACTGGGTGCCGCCCAGCACCGCGGCGAGCGCCTGCACGGCGACGCGGACCAGATTGACCTCCGGCTGTTGCTCGGTGAGCTGGACACCGGCGGTCTGGGTGTGGAAGCGAAGCATCAAAGACCTTGGGTTCTCGGCGTGGAACTCCTCGCGCATCACGTGCGCCCAGATCCGTCGGGCGGCACGGAACTTCGCCACCTCCTCCAGGATCGACGTGCGCGAGACGAAGAAGAACGCGAGCCGCGGCGCGAACTCGTCAACGTCCTGGCCGGACGCGATCGCGGCCCGGACGTACTCGATGCCGTTGGACAGCGTGAAGGCGACCTCCTGTGCGGGCGTCGCTCCGGCCTCGGCCATGTGGTAGCCGGAGATGGAGATCGTGTTCCACTTCGGCATCTCTGTCCTGCAGTAACGGAAGAGGTCGGTGACCAGCCGCAACGACTGCTTCGGCGGGTAGATGTATGTGCCGCGGGCGATGTACTCCTTGAGGACGTCGTTCTGGACCGTTCCTGTCAGCGCCGCCGCGTCGACGCCCTGCTCCTCGCCGACCAGCTGGTAGAGCAGCACGAGCAGGGCGGCCGGTGCGTTGATGGACATGGATGTGGACACCGAGTCCAGTGGGATCCCGTCGAACAGGATCCGCATGTCCTCGATGGAGTCGATCGCGACCCCGACC
>JBKPNJ010000094.1:0-11735 GCA_046732575.1 Actinomycetota bacterium | reverse complement strand
AGTCAGAGCCGGCCACACGCCCGCCACGGCGCCGGGGTCGAGCCCGGTCGCGGTGGCGAGATCCGCCGGGGTCGGCGCGTCGGCCGTGAGCGCCGCCAGCGCCGCCCGGCCCCATTCCGGCGCCAGCCCGGCATGCATCCGATCGGCCGGGACATAGACGGTGTGGACAGGTTGGCGGGTCACCAGGTCACCGGGGTACGTCGCGACCCGTTCGGCGTCAGCACCGGCGAGGAAACCGTCGACGTCGCCGAGATCTGCCTCGGTCAGCACCGTCGAGGGCACGGAAGGCCCGGCAGAGATCACTGTCATGTGCCGGTGATGTGCTCGGGCCGGATCGGCAGCCGCGCCAGCGCGAGCCCGGTCGCCTGGCGGATCGCCGCCGCCACCGCCGGACCCGACGAGATCGTCGGCGCCTCACCTG
This sequence comes from Actinomycetota bacterium, assembly GCA_046732575.1. Taxonomy (GTDB): domain Bacteria; phylum Actinomycetota; class Actinomycetes; order Propionibacteriales; family Nocardioidaceae; genus JBKPNJ01. The sequence goes on along the minus strand of JBKPNJ010000094.1, from coordinate 11,314 downwards.
CGCCGCGCAAACCGTACGGCGCGTTGGGATCGGGCAGCTCCAGCACGTCGATCGGCATCGGCGGGGTGTCGAGGATCGTCGGGATCAGGTAGTCGGTGAACGAGGGGTTCCTGATCTTGCCGTCCTTGACCACGATCTCCTCCATGATCGCCAAGCCCATGCCTTGGGTGCTCCCGCCCTGGATCTGACCGACCACAGCACCCGGGTTGAGTGCCTTGCCGACGTCCTGAGCGCAGGCAAGCTCGACCACCTTGAGCAGGCCGAGGTCCACGTCCACGTCGACGACGGCGCGATGCGCCGAGAAGGAGTACTGCACGTGCGCGAAGCCCTGCCCGGTCTCCTCATCGATCTCCTGCGTGGGCCGGTGGTGGTGCTCACGGGTCTCCTCGATCACCTCGTCGCCGAGCGCGTCGGCGATCGACATCAGCACGACCCCGGACGCCGAGACGATGTCGCCGTCCACCAGTGAGACATCGCCCAGCGGTGCGTCGCTCCTCTGGTTCGCGAGGGTGAGCAGCCGGTCCCGGACCGCCTCGCACGCCAGCTTGACCGCCCCACCGGTCATGTACGTCTGCCGGGACGCCGACGTCGACCCCCCGGACCCGACGTCGGTGTTCTTCGGATGCACGATCACGTCGTCGACGCCGAGCTCGGTGCGGCAGATCTGCTGCTCGATCGTCAGGAGCCCCTGACCGACCTCCGCGGCCGCGGTGTGGACGACGACGACCGGCCTGTCGTTGACCGCCTCGAGCTGAACCCTGGCCGTCGAGTAGTCGTCGAAGCCCTCGGAGAAGGCGACGTTCTTATAGGTGACGGCATATCCGACACCACGCTTGACTCCCTCGCCGTGGGTCGAGTTCGCCACCCCACCGGGCAGTGACCGAAGGTCGAGCGGTCCGTCGGCGGACTGCTCCGGCAACGGCAGCCGGCGCAGCCGGTTCAGGAGCTCCGCTACCGGTGCCGGGCTGTCGATCACCTGGCCGGTCGGGCTCTGCGACCCCTCATCCATCGCGTTGAGCTGACGCAGCTCGACCGGATCCATGCCGAGCTCGGCCGCCAGCCGGTCCATCTGCGCCTCGTACGCGAACGCCGTCTGCACCGAGCCGAACCCGCGCATCGCGCCGCACGGCGGGTTGTTCGTGTAGACGCCGTATGCGTCGATGCGTGCGTTCGGCACGACATAGGGGCCGAGGCCCATCGTGCCCCCGTTGCCGACGACTGCGGGCGTGGAGGACGCGTAGGCACCGCCGTCGAAGTACAGGTCGCAGTTGACGAACACGAGCTTGCCGTCCCTCGTCGCACCGTGCTCGTAGCGCATCTCGGCCGGGTGCCGGTGGACGTGGCCGAAGAACGACTCCTCGCGGTTGTAGACCATCTTCACCGGCCGGCCGGTGTGCAGGGCGAGCATGCAGCCGTGGACGTGCATCGACAGGTCCTCCCGACCTCCGAAGGCGCCGCCAACGCCGGCGAGCGTGAGGCGTACCTGCTCGGGCGGGAGGCCCAGGGCGGTGCAGACCTGGCGCTGGTCGACGTGCAGCCACTGGGTCGCCACGTACAGCTCGACACCGCCGTGGCCGTCCGGGACAGCGAGCCCGGACTCCGGCCCGAGGAACGCCTGGTCCTGCATGCCGACCGAGTACTCACCGGTGACGACCACATCCGCCTTCGCGGACGGGTCGCCCTTGCGGATCTTGAGGTGGCGGATCAGGTTGCCCTTGGGATGGATCGGCGCGGCGGACCGGCTGAGCTCGACATCCGGGGCGACCGCGTCGTGCAGCTGGTTCCAGGTCGGGTGGCCGAGAGCGTGCCGCGCGTCGGTCACAGGCTCCCATACCTGGTAGTCGACCCGGATCTTCTTCGCCGCCTGCCGTGCGATCTCGGGGTGGTCGGCGGCCACCAGCGCGACCGCCTCGCCCTGGTACCTCACGACGTCGTCGGCCAGCACCGGCTGGTCCGACAGCTCCAGGCCGTAGACGTTCTTGCCAGGAACGTCGTCGGCGGTGAGAACCGCATGCACGCCGGCGGTGGCCAGTGCCTCGCCGATGTTGATGGCCCGGATCCTGGCGAACGGATGCGGGCTGCGCAGCGTGACCCCCCAGAGCATGTTGTCCATCCAGAGGTCGCTGCTGTAGGCGAACTCGCCTGTCACCTTCAACGTGCCGTCGGGTCGGAGCGGCTCCGAACCGATGCCCCCGGTGGCGTCGTTCTGGAGCCGGCCCGGCGCTCCGGTCGGGGTGCGGGGCGTGGTCTGGGTGGGTGTCGTCATCAGTGCGCTCCAACTCTCGCCAGCAGGGACTTGCTCGCCTTGAGGACGTCGCCGGCAACCGCGCCCTCGTCGACGTTGACCAGACGGTCCTGCTCCACCACCGGATCGCCGTCGACAACCAGCAGCTCGATCGGCGGCGGTGCCCCGAGGACGAGCGCCGCAACCGGGTCCGCGATATCGATGTGGGGCAGCGTGTCGAGCCGCCAGACTGCCACGTCGGCCAGCTTGCCCACTTCTAAGGAGCCGATCTCGTCCTGGCGGCCGAGCACCCCGGCACCGCCCATCGTTCCCATCTCGAGGGCGTCGCGCACGGTCAGCGCCCGCGGTCCACCGCGCGCCCGGGCGAACAGTACGGCGTGCCTGACCTCCTCGAGCAGGGCGCAGGCCTCGTTGGATGCCGCGCCGTCGACGCCGAGCCCGACCACGACTCCGGCGTCGCGCATGTCACGTGCCCGGGCGATCCCGGACCCGAGCCTGGCGTTCGAGGACGGACAGTGCGCAGCGCTCGTTCCGGTCTTCGCCATCCTTGCGATCGATGCGTCGTCGAGGTGGACGGCGTGGGCGTACCAGACATCCGGACCGAGCCAGCCCAGGCTCTCCATGTACTCAACCGGTGTCGCCTTGAAGTGCTCGCGGCAGAACTCCTCCTCGTCGAGGGTCTCGCACAGGTGCGTGTGCAGCCTGACGCCCTTGCGCCGAGCGAGCTCCGCCGCCTTCTCCATCAGCTCGCCGGTCGCGGAGAACGGCGAGCAGGGCGCCACCCCGATCCTCAGCATCGAGTCGAAGGACTCGTCGTGGTGGGTGTCGATGGCTTGCTCGGTGGCAGCGAGGACGGCATCGACGTCCTCGACGACGTGGTCGGGCGGGAGCCCGCCCGAGCTCTGCCCGAGATCCATCGAGCCGCGGGTCGGGTGGAAGCGAAGGCCGACGGATCTGGCTGCCTCGATCTCAGCGCCGAGGATATCGCCGCCGTCGTGGGGGAACACGTAGTGGTGGTCTGTGCTCGTGGTGCATCCGGTGCGGGCCAGCCAGCCCAGGGCGCCGATCGCGGAGGTCCGCACGATGTCCTCGTCGATGCAGCCCCAGACGGGGTAGAGCGCGGTCAACCACTCGAAGAGCGTGCCGTCGACCACGTGGCCACGCGTCACCCACTGGTAGAGGTGGTGATGGGTGTTGACGAGCCCCGGCGTGACGAGGCATCCGGATCCGTCCAGGTAGCGCGCATCCTCCATACCGCGCGGAGCTGGGCCGGCGGACACCGCGCTGATCCGGTTGCCGTCGAGCACCACGTGACCTGACGAGTACTCCGACCGGCTCGGGTCCATCGTGACAACGTGCGCGCCGTCGATGACGATCCTGCTCATCGAGTGGATCCCGCCATCCGCTGCGCGGCCAGCCGTACCGCATCGAGGATCTTCTCGTAGCCTGTGCACCGGCACAGGTTGCCGGCCAGCGCCTCCCTGATCTCTGGGTCGCTAGGAGTCCCGACCCGCTCCAGCAGGTCATGGGTCTGGACCAGAAGACCCGGCGTACAGAAGCCGCACTGCACCGCACCCGCCTCGAGGAACGCCTGCTGGATCGGGTGCAGCCCGTCGTCGCCCGCGAGACCCTCGACCGTCACGATGTCCCGGCCCTCGGCCTGGCCCCCCGCGATCAGGCACGCGCACGCGGGCACACCGTCCATGTAGACGGTGCACGAACCGCATTCGCCCTGCTCGCATGCGTTCTTGGAGCCCGGAAGACCCATGCGTTCCCGCAGCACGTACAGCAGGCTCTCGCCCTCCCACACATCATCGATCACTTGCTTCTGGCCGTTGACAGTCGTCGTGATCCGCATCTCGTCAGCGCTCCTTCACAGCATGCGTGTAGTCGTTCCATGCCCAGGTGAGGGCGCGGCGGGCCATCACGGCCAGGGCATGGAGCCGGTAGGCCGCCGTCCCCCGAACGTCGTCGATGGGAGAGCCGGCCGCCTTGACCTGCTCGCCGAACTCCGCCGTCAGCTGCTCGGGCAGCGGGCCGCGGGAGTCCCACAGTCCGGCCTCGTCGAGTGCGGCAGACACGAACACCTCGGCGTCGTAGGCGCGCCGCGGCGTCGGCGCCACCGAGCCGACTCCCGTCTGCACCTGCCTGCGGTCGGGATGGATCGCCAGGCCGAACGCGGCGACTGCGATGACCATGGCGTTGCGGGTACCGATCTTGCAGAACTGCTGCGGCCCATGGGGCGGCCTGATGTGGATGGCGGTGATCAGCTCGTCGTTGCGCGCCGCGTTCCGCTTGACCCCCAGGTAGAAGTTCTCGACTTTCAGCAACCTCGTTCCTTCACCGCTCATCAGCTCGATCTCCGCATCCGCCGCCAACAGCGCCGGATGCGAATCACCAGCTGGTGAGGCGGCACCGAGGTTGCCGCCGACGGTTCCCCGGTTCCGGATCTGCGGAGAGCCGATGGTGCGTGACGCCATCGCCAGGCCCGGTAGCCGATCGCCGAGCTCATCGATGATGCGGGTGTACGGGACGCCCGCGCCGATCCGCACGCGGCCGTTGTCGGCCCCCCACTCAGCCAGCTCAGGGATCTGCGTGAGGTCCATCAGGACGTCAGGGCGGCGATGGTCGAAGTTCAGCTCGACCATCACATCGGTGCCGCCGGCGATGGGGACCGCTCCGGGATGTTCGGCCTTCGCGGCAACCGCCTCGGCCAACGTCCGGGGCCGGAGAAATTCCATCGGTTCGCTCCTATCGTCATCGCTCGCGGCGGTCGGTCAGCAGAACCCCGGCACGGTGTCCCAGGCCCGACCCGCGTCGGGCCCGTCGTCGCGGAGCACCGTCGCCTCGATCAGCCCGTACGGCCGGTCATCGGCGTGGAACACCTCGTTGGGGTTGTCGAGGCCGAACGGCTCGAGGTTGTAGACGAAGTGGTGCCTGTTGGGAGCTGAGAACCTGATCTCCGCGACGTCCTCGTGCTCCTGCAGCACCGCCCGGCCCATCTCGTACAGGGTCTGCTGCAACGCGAGGCTGTGCACCGCCGCGAACCGCTCGAGAAGGATCTGCCGGATGCCCGCGTAGGACTTGCCCCAATCGACGTCGGTGCCTGCGTAGCGCCACCGGGACACCAGTGAGGTGGCCATGATCCGGTCATGGGTTGGGACAAGCGTCGTGTACTCATCCTTCAGGAACCCGTGGAACTCCGAGCCGGTCGACTTCAGCAGGATCAGGTCCTTGAGTCCGGACACCAGTGTCTCTGTCCCGTGCTTGCCGTCGACCGTCAGGACGGTGGTACGAGTCTCCTGGCCTTTGCGCACCCAGCTGTGGTTGTGCTCGGAGCCGTCGACGCTGATGCGCTCCCAGGCGTACTCCTCGATCTCGATCCGGGCGCCGGTGACGGGTTCGGTGTCGTTGACGAAGTGACGGCCCAGCGCGAGTGCGAAGTCTTCGATCTCGCCGATGCCTACCTGCTTTGCGAAGGCATACACCGTCTGCTTCTGGCTGTCGGTCGGCAGTACGCGTGACTGGTCTCCGGTCAGATGCGCGTCGGCGAAGTCGCCGCGCAGGGAGGTGGAGACGTTGAGGTCGCGGATCTCGTGCCGCTCGGTGTCGCGGTAGATCCGCACCACCCGGTTCTCAGCCTTGCCGTACTGGTTGGGTCCGAGCACGATGCCCATGGTCTGTGTCCTCCTCCTAGCTTCCGCGGTAGGTGGAAAATGCGAACGGGCTGAGCAGGACAGGAACGTGATAGTGCTCCGACCCGGTCGTCGCGAAGGTGATCTGGACCGAAGGGAAGAACGCAACGGCTCCCTGCTCCTCGAAGTACCGGGCGGTGTCGAACGTCAGCCGGTAGATGCCGGCGGGCAGGTGATCGGGACCAAGATCGCCGACCCTCCCGTCGCCATCGGTCACACCGGTCGCCACCGGCTCCGGCGGGTCCCCGACCCTATCGAGCCGCACGCCGATGCCCGACCCGGGACGTCCCCGGGACGTGTCGAGGACGTGGGTGGTGATCATGCTCATCGTGCGACCACCTGACGGAGCCGCAGGCTGGCGATCTCGCCGAGCTGCTCGACGATCTCGGCGGTCTCCGCCTCCGGCGAGTTGTGCAGCCTGCGCTCGAGCTCCGCGAGGATCTCGTCCGAGGACCGGTCGGCCGCCCGGATGAGGAAGACCCGGTCGAACCTGGCCTCGTAGGCTGCGTTCCCGGCCTCGAGAGCGGCCGCGACGGACATGTCGTCGGCGTCGACACCAGCCTGCTCGGCCCTGGAGAACCCCGCGTCCCGTCCCGTACCCGCCCGCTCACCGATTCTCGGGTGCCGAGCAAGTGCGGCGTCGATCTCCTCTGCGGTCAGGCGGGCCGCGGCCTTCTCGGCCGAGCGCATCAGCTCGTCAGTGGTGCGGTACGGGCGACCGGCCAGCACCTCCTCGACCCATCGGGGCACGGCGAGACACGCTTCGAGCTCGGTGCGGGCTCTCGTCTCGGGCATCGCGTTGAACCGATCGATCTCGGACACGGTGGTGTGCGCTCTCCCTGTTCGTCGTGCTCTCAGTGGCCCAGCTGGTCGAGCCCGCGGGTCCGGGCGGTATGGATGGGGTTGGCGCCGGCGACAAGGTCGTCGAACCTGTGGTTGACGATCTTGCCGATCTCGATGAGTGCGGTGGCGCGCTCCTGGTTGAGGGAGTGGTCCATCCGCTCGCGGCCTTGTACGAGGACGTCGTGGCGCTTGTCCAGGTTCCGGACGGAAACGATCAGGGGGAAGCCAAACTTCTCACGATACTGGCGGTTGAGCTCACGGAACTCTTCATAGTCCTCGTCGTTGAGCCGGTCGAGCCCCAGCACCGACTGGTCACGTACGGACTCGGCCATCTCGAGCTGGTCTGCGCCCAGATCCGGAAAGGAGTGAAGGAGTTCCTCCTGCTGCTGCCGATCCCCGGAGAACAGGGCATCCTGCATGGCCGCCCGGAGGGTCTGCGTGTCGCTGAACGGACGCTGCGCATAGGCACCGTCAGCTGCCCATCTGGCACCCTGGAACAACCCGGCGAAGGTCTTGGCGAACTCATCCTGGCTCATCGTGTTGACCTGGTCGAGGCGGACCCCATGGCCGGGCACGCCGGCGACCGCGGGTCCGTAGCTCTTGCCGACGTGGAAGAAGACCACATTGAGCACTATCGCCGTGATCGAGCCGAGGGTGATGCCGCTGTTGAAGATCATCTCGCTCCAGCGCCCGCCTGGCACGACCTTGAAGAGGGCCTCGTCGCCGGATCCGAGCACCGTGATCATCATCGCCAGCCCGATGCTCGTCGCGGCGATGACGACGTTGCGATGGTCGTTGAAGTCGGCGCGACCGAGCATCTGGATGCCAACGACGGCGACGGTGGCGAACATGGCGATGGCAGCGCCACCGAGCACGGAATGAGGGATGCTCGCGGCGATCGCGCCGGCCTTCGGAATGAGCCCGATGACGATCATGATGGCGCCTGCAGTCGCGACCACCCACCTGCTCTTGATGGCGGTGAGCCGTACGAGGCCCACGTTCTCAGCGAAACAGGTGTACGGGAACGAGTTGAACACTCCGCCGAGTGTCGTGGCCAGTCCGTCGGCCCGCAGGGCCTTCGCCACATCATCGGAGCCGACCTTCTTCTCGACGATCTCACCGGTCGCGAACACGTCACCGGTGGTCTCGACCGCTGTGATCAGCATGACGACGATCATCGATGCGATTGCCGTGATGGTGAATGTGGGAACGCCGAAGTAGAAGGGTGGGGTCACTCCGACGACATCGGCGTTGCCCACCTGGTCGAAGCTCGCATCGCCCAGAATCCACGCCGTGACGGTGCCGATCACCAGACCCAGCAAGACGGCGACCGTCGCCAGGAATCCCTTGAAGACACGCTGGATGACCACGATGATCGCGAGCGTGAACATCGCGTAGGCGAGGTTGGTGCCATCGGGAGGACCTACGGGCGCGCCATCGCGCACGGCGTCATTGATGGCCACCGGTAGCAAGGTGATCCCGATGACGGTGATGACCGAGCCGGTCACGACAGGCGGAAAGAACCGAATGAGCTTGCCGAAGTACGGAGCCATGAGGAAGGTGAAAAGCCCGGCCACGATGACGGCCCCATAGATCTCACGCAGGCCCTTCTCGCCTCCGCCGGCACCGAGGCCGATGGCGATCATCGGGGAGACGGCGGTGAACGTGACGCCCTGGAGCAGTGGCAGCCGGACGCCGACCTTCCAGAAACCGACGGACTGGATGATCGAGGCGATGCCGCAGGTGAAAAGGTCAGCGTTGATGAGATGTACCAGCTGTTCGTCGCTGAGCCCGATCGCTCCAGCGAGCAGGATCGGGACGATCACCGCGCCGGCATAGAAGGCCAGCACGTGTTGCATGCCGTAGACGGCAAGCTTCTGCGGCGCCAGGACCTCATCGACCGGATGCTTGACTCGTTTGAGCCGCCCGGCAGCGGCCGGCGAACCAGTTGCGGCTGACGACATGGGATGGCTCCCCTCGGGAATAGGTTTTCCGCATCGCGGAGTACTAAATCCATCCTGCGAGAAGGAGCATAGGGAGGGCGAGAACGTCGCGTCAAGGGGCGGATCGGCGCCGCGCGCGCGGCCTGGGGGGACGGTGCCGGGCTCGTCACGCAGCCCGTCCCGACAGTCGTCGCGGTGCGGCGCTCGACCGACGATGCCGGCGGCTACCTGCTCCGCTTTCGGGCGTCATGGCCGACGCCCAGCGCGAAGCACCCGACCAGCAGCGCCGTGGCGCAGACACACACGACAGCGTCGCCGGCACCCCGGTCGACGGCCGCTGCAGAGGCGGCAAGTACGAGGATCACGTAACCGGCGATCTTCCAGTCATCCCCGACGATGAAGTCGTACCAGAAGTAGCCCAGTGCCCGCAGCAGCTTCATGGCTGGACCTTCGCCACCGTGGGGTGGACAGGGTCGGCAGAGTCGGACAGGCGGGCGATCATCAGTCGTGAGACCAGGAACCAGACGGTGATGAGAGCCGGCAGCGCCAACCTGTCACCCGGCCAGGCCACGCTCTGACCGCCCGCGCGGAAGTGGCCGGTGCCCTCGACCGCCCAGAAGGTGCCGAACGCCGCCAGCATGATGCCGACCGCGTACTTCAGCGTGTTCTCGGGGACGGCGGCCAGCGGGCGGCGAAGCGCGAAGCCGGCTCCCAGCACACAGGCACCTGCGGCGAGTGCCCCGCTGATCGCCAGTCCGAGCGCACCGGCGGAGAGCCCGAACGTCACCACGATGAAGACGACCTCCACTCCCTCGAGGAAGACACCCTTGAAGGAGACGACGAACGCGAACAGGTCGATGCCTGCGTAGGTGCTTCGCTCCGCACGTTGGGCCGCCTCGCGCTGCTCGGCGTACGCCTTGTCCTCGTCATGGAGCGCCTTGCGGCCCGCGCCGCGTAGCACCGCGTTGCGTAGCCACTGCAGCCCGAAGATCAGCAGCAGCGTCCCGATCCCCAGCTGGAGCAGCGACTCCGAGAGCCACGTCGTGATCGAATACCCGAGCCCGGCGGTGAAGCCCGCGAGCACCACGAGAGCGGCCGCGGCCCCGGCGAACGCTGATCGCCAGCCTCTGGTGACGCCCACGGCCAGTACGATCGTGAACGCCTCGACGAACTCAACGAACGACGCAACGAAGACCGCGCCCAAGAGGCCGAACGTGGTGCCGTCCACAAGTTCCTCTCGGCAGCGGGAGCGCGGTTCCCGAGCCAGCGTCAGCAGAGTCGACGGTCGTCACCCGCGAAAATGGATGACGCAAGCATACGGATGGCCCGAAGCGCCAGATCCTGGCCATCAGTACGAACTCGGTCCCGATGAAGCCCTCAGATCCGGGCGACCCGGGGCCGCTCCTCATCCTCCTGAAGACGACTGAGCATGTTTGCGAGCACGATGCCGGCTCGGCCACGACCCCGGCGTCCGCGCACCTGGGTGTGCGCCGCAGTGGTTCACGCTTCCAGGGCCGGGCACGCAGGCCGCGGCGTAGCACAGAGCCGCGTCTTCCTGTCCGGGACCGGATGGTCGTCATCGCCCTCCGGCGTGTGGCCTCGCTTGCTCAGGGCCCCAAGTGACACGGTTTCAGCAAGTGGTGTTCGCAGCGTTCGTCAGCTCCTGGACGGCGACCTTGAAGTTCGTCGCGCTCGCCAGCACGGCCTTGTAGGCCGAGCTCGAGGGATTGGCCTGCGCTGCTTGCAGGTTCGCCTTCAGCGGAGCTGCTGCCTGCTGCGCTGCGTCGACCTCGGAGGAGAACTCGTCGAGGGGATGGGCCTTGAGGTACGCCAGGTCCGAGAAGATCGTGCTCAGTTGTGTCTTCAGAGCGGGGAGGTCGGACTTCGTGATGACGGTGCTCTGGATCTGGGCCACCGTGGAGGTCATCTCGTCAACCGCCTGGCAGGTGGCAGAGGGTGCGTCACCACCCGAGTCACTGCCGGAGCTACAGGACGTGAGCCCGCCTGCCACCATCAGACCGCAGCAAGCAACCATCGCGAGTGGCCTTCCACGTTCTCCCATGCGATAAGGGTCCGCTGTGCTCGGATTCACGCGCATCACCCCCAGCAGGTGATGATCCACCCTCCAGTCACTGGTGTCCGCTCAGGATCGAGTCTTCGGCGCCGCGCTCGTCAGGGACCGTGCCGCCTCATGACCAGATCGGGTGGGGATCGCTGATGCCGGACCCCTCCGTCCGCTGGCCCAGCTCCGCGGAGGCGGGATATGCCGATCAGGCGCACCTGAGCCGTGAGTGCCGTCGCCTCTCCGGGTTGCCCACGAGCGTGCTGCTGGCCGAAGGCCCGACACCAGCGGGTGAGAAGTCCGATTCGTTCAAGCCCCCGCCGACGGTGTCCGCCAGGCTTGTCGCGTGACCAACGGGCCGCGTCCCTGCACCCGACGAGCCGAGGAGTACCGACATGGATGTTCTGTTCATCGCCAGCGTTGCACTGGTGAGCCCTGATCCGGCCGTGAGCCGCACCCTCTACCTCGATGCCCTCGGATTGCCGCTGCAGGCAGATCCGAGCGGGGACTATTACTTCTCGGGTGG
>JBKPNJ010000093.1:0-5554 GCA_046732575.1 Actinomycetota bacterium | reverse complement strand
GGCTCCGGTCGCGCCGGTCCCGGTGTCGGCGGGACCGACCACCGAGGACACCGCGCCGCGCCGTCGCGCCGACTGGCCGGCGGGAACGCCGATCTGGCTGCTCGATGTCGACGGCGTTATCAACGCCGTCACCCGGCAGCCCGACCGGCGGGTCTGGAGCGACTACCGCTTCGGCTGGGCGACGGCACGGCAGCATCGCTGGCCGATCACCTGGTCCCCCACCGTGGTCACGACGATCGCCGATCTGCACGCGGCGCGCGCCGTAGAGGTGTTGTGGCTCACCACTTGGGAAGACGACGCCAACGGCGACCTCGTCGACCTGCTCGGGATGCCGCGCCTGCCGGTCGCGGGTCGCTCCAGCGACGCCGACGTCGTGATCGCGGGCGGCTGGTGGAAGCTGCACGTCGCTCAGCGGATCCACCGGCTGGCACCCGACCGCAGGATCGTCTGGACAGACGACGACCTGGACTACGACAGGCGTGCTTCCCGATGGATCCGGGGCGCCGGCCTCGGCGTCAGCCCTGACACGGCGCACGGACTGGACAACGCGGATCTTGACCGGGTCAGGGTGTTCCTCGATGGCCCGACGGCGTGACAACCCGTGCCACGGGTGCGGTGCCGGCCTCCGGTGGACGTGACTACGCTGGCCGCGGGAGGTGGCCGTGACCGACGTGGTACCAACCAGGCCCGTGCTGGTGGCCATCGATGACGACGCGGAAGCGCTGGGCCGCGTCGGATCGGAGCTGCAACGCCGGTTCGGCAGCGACTTCCACATCGTCACCGAGGACTCCGGATCCGCTGGGATGGCTGAGCTGGAGGCCCTGAAGGCCTCCGGTGCGGACGTCGCGGTGGTCCTGGCCGACCAGTGGATGCCGGGGCTGTCGGGCTCTGAGCTGCTCAGTCGGGTGCGCGGCCTGTTCCCGCGTGCCCAGCGTGGCCTGCTCGTCGAGTGGGGCGCGTGGGGGGACCAGGACACCGCCGACGCCGTCCTCCGGGCGATGGCGCTGGGGTACATGGACTACTACGTGCTCAAGCCGTGGCAGTCCCCCGACGAGCTGTTCCACCGGACGATCGCTGAGTTCGTGCACGAGTGGTCCCGCAGCGCGACGTCCCGGCCGCGGGAGGTCACGCTGGTCGCCCGGGCCGAGCTCCCCCGCACGCACGAGCTGCGCAGCCTGCTGAGCCGCAACGGGGTTCCCTACGCCTTCCACGACTGCGACACCCAGCAGGGGGCCGAGCTGCTGGACGAAGTGGGTCATCAGGGCGAGACCGACCCGGTGGTGTTGACCGTCGACGGCCGGGTGCTCCTCGACCCCTCGAACGCCTCGCTCGCCCGCGCCTACGGAATGCAGACCGATCTGAAGGACCAGCGCGAGTACGACGTCATAGTGGTCGGTGCCGGTCCCAGTGGGCTGTCCGCAGCCGTCGCCGCCGCCTCCGAAGGCCTGACCACCCTGGTCATCGAAGGCGAGTCCATCGGCGGTCAGGCGGGCTCCAGCTCGCTGATCCGCAACTACCTGGGCTTCTCCCGCGGTATCACCGGCGCGGAGCTGGCGCAGCGGGCGTACCAGCAGGCTTGGGTCTTCGGCAGCCGGTTCGTGCTGATGCGGCGGGCGAGCGCGCTCCGGCCCAACGGTGAGCACCATGTCGTCACGCTGTCGGACGGCGCTGAAGCCACGGCCCGCGTGGTCGTGCTGGCCACCGGAGTCACGTACCGCCGTCTCGGCATCCCGGCGCTGGAGGAGCTGGTCGGGTCAGGCGTGTTCTACGGTGCCTCGATCTCGCAGGCGCAGGCGCTGGCCGGGCAGAAGGTCTACATCGTCGGCGGCGGAAACTCCGCCGGCCAGGCTGCGATGCACCTTTCGCGCCACTGCGAGCACGTGACGCTCCTGGTCCGGTCAGAGTCGCTGAAAGCGAGCATGTCTGCGTACCTGGTCCACCAGCTCGTCGTCGTGCCCAACATCAGCATTCGATGCCAGACGGAGGTGGTGGACGCCGATGGAGACGGCCGGCTGGAGCACCTCACGCTGCGCGACCGGTTCAGCGGCGTCGACGAGACCGTTCCGGCCGCGGCACTGCTGGTGATGATCGGGGCGCAACCTCGTACGGAATGGCTGCCCGACTCGATCGAGCGCGACGAACGGGGCTTCCTGGTCACCGATCGCGACATCTCCGCCCCGCGCTGGGCGCTCGGACGGCACCCGTACTCCCTCGAGACCAGCCTGCCGGGGGTGTTCGCCGTCGGCGACGTCCGCAGGGGCTCGGTCAAGCGGGTGGCGTCCGCCGCCGGCGAGGGGGCGATCGTGGTGCCGTCTCTGGTCGAGCTGGTCATGGACTCCGTCGCCGCACGCGGACAGGTCACCTAGGGCACCGATCGCAGCACGTAGGCCTCGACGGGCTCGGACTTGCCTTTCAGACGCAGCGGCGGCATCCGCTCGACCAGGGCGCCGGAAGGCAACCGGGCGTACGTCCCCGCCCCTATCAGCACCTCACCGACCGGGGCCGCGGACTCCAGCCGCGCAGCCAGGTTGACGGTGTCGCCCACCAGACCGTGCTTGCGATGACCGCTCTGTCCGCCGAGGACACCGGCCAGCACCTCCCCGCTGTTCACCCCGACCCTGAATCGCGGCCAGTCGGGGTGGTCCTCGGCCAGCGAGCTGGCCTCCTGCTGCAGCGCGAGCGCCGCCCGACCCGCCAGCAGCGCATGATCGGGCTGGTTGCCGTCCTTGTTGAAGACCACCATGATCGCGTCGCCGATCAGCTGGTGGACGTCCCCGCCGGACGCGGCCAGCATCGGCACGAGGCGCCCGAAGTACGCGTTGAGCATCGACGCGACGTCCGCGGGATCGGTGCGCTCGGAGTAGGGCGTGAACTGCTGAAGGTCGGCGAACAGGATGCTCGCCTCGCGGGTGCCGGCGAGGGTCTCGTCCAGGTACAGGGCGCTGAAGCGCTCCTCGTGCCACTCGCCGCGCGCGCTGAGCGCGATCAGCACGAACGCCGACACCATCAGCACGTGCCACTCCCACCAGGAGACCTGCCAGTTCTGGGCGTAGGCGATCACCACCATCGCCTCAGCCAGCAGTGTGAACGCGACGGCGACGGTGAAGGCGAAACGGGCGCCGCGGCGCCGGTACAGCCGGAAGTAGCCGAGCCCGCCGAGGGCGTAGAAGGCGACGCCGGCTACTCCGAGCGCGGTCTGCCAGCCGTTGAGCTCCTCCTCCTGCAGCTCCTCGTCCAGCGGTCCCACCCCGGTCAGCGAGACAAGCCCCCACAGCGCGATCAGGCAGAGGCAGACCGCGAGCAGCCATCGTGACCTGGCAATGACGCGTCTCGACGTCGGGGGGCTGAAGTCGAGTCCGGAGACGGCAACGAGCGCTCCGCCCACCAGCAGTCCGACGGGGGTGGCCAGCTCGAAACCAGCGTTCTTGCCGAGCAGGACGCCGGGCGTGGCGAGAGCGTGCAGCCCCAGGAAGCCGGCGCTCATGATGAACGCCAGGGAGATAAGGAACAGCCGTGCGTCGCGCCGGCTTCGGGCAGCGACACTCACCACGTACCCGAGCGTGGTGCACACCGATGCGGCGCCGAGAACCAGCCAGAAGTGCGCCGGGTGGTTCTCCCACTTCTCGTCGATCGGCGGAGCCACGCGCAGGAGCACGAGCAGCGCCAGCGGGACCGTCACGACAAGCATCCAGGTGACCAGGGACGACCGGGTGGCTCGTCGAGGGGCGTACGGCCCCTGTGACATGTTGTGTTCCCCTTCCGGCGGCGGTGGTACGGACGCACGGCCGACGCGTCCTGCCGCGTCCGTCGGCTCCCTATCTCAGCCGAGCCGCACGCTGGTGTCCATTCCCGGTCGACCGACGCGCGGTGGAACTGTTTGCGGCCGCAGCGATGAGTCCGTCCCCCGGTTTTGGTCATACGGTGGGGACTGCAGACCGATACGGCCGAGACAGGAGTGGCGATGAGCGGAGTACGCGTACTGGTGGGGACTCGAAAGGGCGCCTTCGTACTGGAGGCGGACGCGAAACGCGACAAGTGGCAGGTGAGCGGCCCGCACTTCGCCGGCTGGGAGATCTATCACGTCAACGGGTCACCCGCGAACCCCTCGAGGCTGTACGCCTCCCAGTCCAGCGGCTGGTTCGGACAGGTCATCCAGCGCTCCGACGACGCCGGCAAGACCTGGGAACCGGTGGGCAACAACTTCGAGTACGACGGCATCCCAGGCACCCACCAGTGGTATGACGGGACGCCGCATCCCTGGGAGTTCGCCCGTGTCTGGCATCTTGAGCCGTCCCTGACCGACCCCGACACGGTCTATGCCGGCGTCGAGGACGCGGCGCTGTTCCGCTCGGTCGACGGCGGCCAGGAGTGGCAGGAGCTCTCGGGGCTCCGCGAGCACAAGACGGGCTCCTCCTGGCAGCCGGGCGCGGGTGGCATGTGTCTGCACACCATCGTCCTCGACCCCACCGACACTGAGCGGATGTTCGTGGCGATCTCTGCCGCTGGTGCGTTCCGGAGCGACGACGCCGGTCAGACATGGCTGCCGATAAACCGCGGCCTGCTCTCCGACGGGATCCCCGATCCGGACGCCGAGGTGGGGCACTGCGTTCACCGCATCGCGATGCATCCGAGCCGGCCGGGCGTGCTGTTCATGCAGAAGCACTGGGATGTCATGCGCAGCGACGACGCCGGGGACAACTGGCACGAGATCAGCGGGAATCTGCCGACGGATTTCGGGTTCGCGATCGACGTCCACGCGCATGAGCCGGACACGGTCTACGTCGTGCCGATCAAGAGCGACTCCGAGCATTTCCCGCCGGACGGGAAGCTGCGCGTCTACCGCAGCCGCGAGGGCGGGAACGAGTGGGAGTCGCTGACCAACGGACTGCCGCAGAGCGACTGCTACGTCAACGTGCTTCGGGACGCGATGGCAGTCGACTCACTCGACTCGTGCGGCGTCTACTTCGGCACGACCGGCGGGCAGGTCTATGCATCGCCGGACTCCGGTGACCACTGGGCCCCGATCGTTCGGGATCTGCCGCCCGTTCTGTCCGTCGAAGTGCAGACATTGAAATGATCCGGGTCATCCTTCCGGCGCATCTGCGTACGATCGCCCGTCTCGACGGCGAGATCGCGCTCGACGTCAACGGTGAGGCGACCCGCGGGTCGGTGCTCGATGCGCTCGAGGCCAGCTACCCGATGCTGCGTGGCACGATCCGCGACCGCGGCACGGGGCAGCGCCGTGCGTTCGTCAGGTTCTTCGCGTGCGAGGAGGACCTGTCACACGAGCCTGCCGACGCTCCGCTGCCGGAAGCCGTGGCGACCGGGCGGGAGCCGTTCCTGATCGTGGGTGCGATGGCCGGGGGCTAGAGACCAGGCTTGACGCCGATGCGACCCGACGCCAGTGGGAGCAGTAGGAGCGGGGTTCGGGTCCGCGCCATGAACTCGTCGACCGCGCGGCGGGAGCCCTCCCAGTGCCCGTAGTCGTCGATGATGAGGACGCCACCGGGTGCTAGCCGGTCGTACATGTGCTCGAGCTCGTGTCGTGTCGACT
>JBKPNJ010000092.1:0-8063 GCA_046732575.1 Actinomycetota bacterium | reverse complement strand
TCGTGGGCTCGGAGATGTGTATAAGAGACAGCCGTTCGGGCGGCCCGCCATCGCGCCGTGTTCTTCGTCAACATCCGGGTGCCACGCTCCTGGCAGGCCAGCAACAACCGGCTGCTGCACGCGTGCGCTCATCACTTCCGGCGTGCGCACCTGATCGACTGGCACCGCAGGAGCAGTGGCCATCCTGGTTGGTTCGCCTCGGATGGCTACCACCTGACCTCGGTTGGGCAACGCCAGTACGCGCGCTTCGTCGACGCCAGGGTCTCCGCCTCGTCCTGAGCCTCGTGCTGTCGTTGTGGAACATGGGACCCATGCTGCTCCGGCATCCAGCGTTCGTCCCGAGGGTCGTTCCGGTGCCAGGGCGTGGCGCATCGTCGCGATCCTGATCGTGCTCACGGTGCCTGCTGCCCGAGCTGTCGCGCCGGATACATCCGGAGATGTACGAAGCAGGCCAGAGGTGTAGGCCGAAGGATGGCCGCTCGGTCGATGCGCGGCCGGCCAGTCGCGACCTAGCTTCGGGACGAAGCCGCGAACGGCGCGGCCGAGTCTTGAAGGATCACGATGGCACAGATCCAGTTCTCCGGTCTGACCAAGCGGTACGGAGCGGTCACTGCCGTTGACAACCTCTCGTTCGCACCTGCACCGGGTCGGGTGACCGGTTTCGTCGGAGCCAACGGGGCTGGCAAGTCGACGACGATTCGCATGCTCCTCGGACTGACCCGCCCGGACTCAGGCAGCGCCACGATCGACGGAAAGTGGTATGCCGAGCTCCGCAACCCGCTGCGCTCGATCGGGTCGATGATCGATCCCAACGTCTTCCATCCGGGGCGGAGCGGACGCGACGCGCTCCGCGTCATCGCCAGAGCCGAGGCGATACCCGACCACCGGGTCGACCAGGTTCTGGGAGTCGTCGGCCTCAGCGACGCCGCCGGCCGCAAGGTCGGCGGCTACTCCATGGGAATGAAGCAACGTCTCGCCCTTGCGGTGGCGCTGCTCGGTGACCCCGCCACGATCGTGCTGGACGAACCAGCGAACGGCCTCGATCCGCAAGGCGTCCACTGGTTGCGCGGGCTCATCAGGGCACTCGCCACCGATGGCCGCACCGTCTTCGTGTCCAGCCACCAGCTGGCCGAGCTCGCCCAGACCATCGACGATGTCGTCATCATCGCCGCCGGCCGCCTCGTCATCCATCAGCCGATGCCCGACCTGCAGCAGCGCGCCGAGGGACGCTCACTGGAGGAGATCTACTTCGTGCTCGCGGGCATCGAGGACTCCGTCGCTCCCGAGGTCTATCTGAAGGAACTGTCATGAGATCACTCGTCTCCTCAGAGCTGCTCAAGCTCCGCAGTACGCGGTTGCCGCTGGTCACGGTCGCGGTGATCTTGTTGCTCGCCGCCGCGCTCCCGATCGTCAACGGCCTGATCGCCGGCAGCGGAGAGGTCGCCGAGCTCAACGCCGGCGACCTCGCCGACTTCCTGCGAGCCCCGACGCAGCTGGCGGGTGGCGCCGTGCTTCTCGTCGGGCTGCTCGCGACCGCGGGTGAGTTCCGGCACCGCACCGTCCTCACCACCAGGCTGACCGAGCCGCGTGCCACGCGCGTGCTCGCCGCCAAGCTCGTGGCGATGGCGTCGGTCGGTGTCGCGGCCGGGGTTGCGATCGACCTGGTGGCCGGCGTGCTCGGTGCGATCGTGCTCAACAGTGCCGGTGTGCCCGTACAGCCGATGTCCCATGACGTGCCGCTCGTCGCCGTGCTGGTTCCCGTCGTGATGGCACTGCACGGCATCCTCGGCGTGGCCGTGGGCGCGCTGCTGCGCAGCACGTCCGCGGCCATCACCGTGACGTTCCTCTGGGTCTTCCTGGCCGAGGGAATCATCCCGGTCGTCACACGGAGGCCCGGCATCGCCAACTGGCTCCCCGGAGGCGCGATGCAGGAGGTGCTCAACACCGGTACCACCGCCGCCGGCCAGCCGTCGCCGCTGGTCGCCGGTGCGCTGCTGCTCGCCTACGTGACAGGACTCGTCGTCGCGGCCGGCATGCTCGACCGCTCCCGGGAGCTGTGACCATGCACCCGTCGACGAGCACGCGTGCCGGCGCTACCCGCATCGCTCACAGCGCGGGCTCCGGCCCGAGCTGTCCCGCTAGGCTTTGTCCTCATGGCCGGACCCGATCTCGACGCTCAGATCAAGCAGCTGGACGCGACGCTGCACTCGATCGAGCAGGTGCTGGACCTCGACGGCATGCGCACCGAGATCGCCAGGCTGCAGGAGCAGGTCTCCGTTCCGGACCTCTGGGACGACCAGGCCAACGCCCAGCGTGTGACTGGCCGGCTGGCCGCCCTGCAGGGCGAGGTGGACCGGGTCACCGGCCTGCGAGCCAGGCTCGATGACCTCGCCGTGCTGGCCCAGCTGGCCGAGGAGGAGCACGACGACGCCGTGATGGCCGAGGCCGAGTCCGAGATCGTCCGGGTCGCCAAGCTCGTCGACAGCCTGGAGATACGCACCCTGCTGTCGGGGGAGTACGACGTGCGCGACGCGTTGATCTCGATCCGCTCCGGCGCCGGCGGCGTCGACGCCGCCGACTTCGCCGAGATGCTGATGCGGATGTACATCCGATGGGCCGAGCGCCACAAGTACCCCGTCGAGGTCTACGACACCTCGTACGCCGAGGAAGCCGGGATCAAGTCGGCGACGTTCTCGGTGATGGCGCCCTACGCCTATGGCACGCTCTCGGTGGAGTCGGGTACGCACCGGCTGGTGAGGATCTCCCCGTTCGACAACCAAGGTCGTCGCCAGACCTCGTTCGCCGCGGTCGAGGTGGTGCCGGTGATCGAGCAGACCGACGAGATCGACATCCCCGAGGAGGACATCCGGGTCGACGTCTACCGCTCATCCGGTCCTGGCGGTCAGAGCGTCAACACCACCGACTCCGCGGTCCGGCTGACGCACATCCCCACCAACACAGTCGTCGCGGTCCAGAACGAGAAGAGCCAGCTGCAGAACAAGGCGACAGCGATGGTGATCCTCAAGGCCAAGCTGCTGGCGATCCGGCGCGCCGAGGAGCGCGCGACGATCGATGCGATGCGCGGGGACGTGCAGGGATCCTGGGGCGACCAGATGCGCTCGTACGTGCTGCACCCGTACCAGATGGTGAAGGACCTGCGGACCGAGTACGAGTCGGGCAACCCCTCGGCGGTGCTCGACGGTGACATCGACGGGTTCATCGAAGCCGGGATCCGCTGGCGCCGGATGGGCGCACCCGCGAACTGACCCGCGCCGGTGAGCTAGCCGCCGTCACCGGGATCGGCTGAACCGCCAGCCGCCTGCGCTTGCAACGCGTCGATGAGCAGGCGCAGCCCGAACCGGAAAGTCGCGTGTGGTGGCTGCTCGATGAGTGCCGCCACGGCCGCCGCCACATGCGGATAGCGGCCGCTGGCGATCTGCGCGCCCAGCTCGACGTCGATCCTCTCGCCCTCCCGACCGCGGTCGGCCTCGGCCTGCCACTCGGTCGCCGAGCCGATGATGTACGAACCGATGGCCAGCAGGGACTGCATCGACCGCTCCGGGCTGAGTCCGGCCGCCGCCAGAGCCTGCAGCGACCTGTCCAAGCCCGGCAGCGACGCGGCACTCGGCCGGTTGCCGGCGACGACGAGAGGAGCGTCACGGGTCTCGACCAAAGCGTCGAACATGGCGGTCGACCGCTCGGCCAGCCACTCCCACACCGACTGGTCCCGACCGGGCTCGTCGCTGACCAGCTCACTGCCCGCGCGGACCAGGTGCTCGGCGAGCAGGTCGAGCAGCTCACGCTTGCTGGCGACATGCCAGTACAACGTCGGGGCGGACACGCCCAGCTCGGCGGCGATCTTGCGAAGGGTGACGCCGTCGAGCCCCTGGTCGCGGAGCAGGTGGGCGGCGACCTCGATCACGGCATCCCTGGTGACCGGCATCTTGACACTCTAACGGCGTTCGGGTCATCCTTTCCCTAACGCCGTTAGAGAGGAGCGCGGGGTGACGGCCAATGCTGTCGAGATCCGTTCCCTGTTCAAGAGCTTCGGAGATGTCGAGGCGATCCGGGGGATCGATCTCGATGTCGCCGAAGGCGAGATGTTCGGCTTCCTCGGGCCGAACGGGGCCGGCAAGTCGACGACCATCAAGATCCTGTGCACGCTCGCCGTGCCGAGCTCCGGGAGCGCGCGCGTGGCCGGGTACGACGTCTCGATCGACCGGGACGCCGTCCGCAGGAATATCGGCCTGGTGTTCCAGGAACCGACCCTGGACGCGTACCTCACCGCTGACCAGAACCTGCAGTTCCACGCCGAGCTCTACGGGGTGCCACGCGCCGGGATGCGGCCACGGATGGACGAGGTACTGGAGCTCGTCGGTCTTCTCGACCGGCGCAAGCACCTGGTCTCGACCTTCTCCGGCGGGATGAAGCGCCGGCTGGAGATCGCGCGGGGGCTGCTGCACTCACCGCGGGTGCTCTTCCTCGACGAACCCACGATCGGGCTGGACCCGCAGACCCGCGCGTCGATCTGGCAGTACGTCGCCCGGTTGCGCCGCAGTGAGGACATCACCGTGTTCGTGACGACCCACTATATGGACGAGGCCGAGCACTGCGACCGGATAGCGATCATGAACGACGGTCAGATCGCGGTGATCGACACCCCTGAGGCGCTGAAGTCCAGCATCGGCCACGATCGGGTGCACATCCGTACCTCCGACGACGCTCAGGCGATCCACAACCTGCGTGAGCGGTTCGCTCTCGATGCCGCTGTACACGAGGGCATGGTGACGTTCGCCGTCCCCGCGGGTGCCAGATTCGTCCCGCGTCTGTTCGCCGGCCTCGGTGTCGCGATCGAGACTGTGACCGTCACCCGGCCGAGCCTCGACGACGTCTTCTTGACCTATACCGGCACGACCATCGGTGACGCCGAGAAGCCGAAGGCAGGTGTGTGATGAGCACCCGCACCGCGAGTTCGCGGCCTCCCATCGCACAGGTACGCGTGACCGGCGGAGGCCTGGCCCACGAGGTCCGCGCCGCTACCGTCGTCTGGCGGCGGGAGATGATCCGTTTCGGCCGTGACCGGGCACGGATGTTCGCCATGCTGCTCCAGCCGCTGCTGTTCCTGTTCGTGATGGGCACCGGGCTGTCGAGTGTGGTCGAGACCGGTGGATCGGTCGACTTCCGGACGTTCCTGTTCCCCGGAGTGCTGGCCATGTCCGTGCTGTTCACAGCGGCGTTCTCCGGTATCTCGCTGGTGTGGGACCGCGAGTTCGGGTTCCTCCGCGAGATGCTGGTGGCGCCGATCTCCCGTACCGCCATTCTCGTCGGCAAGTGCGCCGGCGGTGCGACCACCGCCACTGTGCAGAGCCTCGTGATCCTCGCGCTGGCCGGCCTGGTCGACGTGCCCTATGACCCGCTCCTGCTGCTGACGCTCGTCCTCTGCCTGTTCCTGGGCTCGATGATGCTGACCGCGATGGGCGTCCTGCTGTCGGTGCGGATCAAGCACATCCAGGCCGCGATGCCGATGTCGCAGCTGATGATCATGCCGATGATGTTCCTGTCCGGGGCGTTGTTCCCGCTGGCCAACCTGCCCGGCTGGCTTTCGGTGCTCACGCGGGTCAACCCGCTGACCTACGCGGTCCAGCCGATGCGGGCCGCGGTGTTCAACCACCTCGCGCTTTCGGCCACGGCGCGGGCGCGACTGGACCCGGCCATCACCTGGTGGGGCTGGAATGTCCCGCTGGCCGCGCAGCTGCTTGTCGTGGTCGTGGTGACGGTCACGCTGATCGCCGTTGCTGTCGCCTGCTTCGACCGCACAGAGTAGGCGAGCCTGTCCGGGGGGGCTCTCGGGTTCACCTAGACTCGACCTCCGTGATCCGCTTCGAGAAGGTGACCAAGACCTACCCGGGCCAGAACAGGCCGGCGTTGGAGGACGTCGCCGTCGACGTGGAGCGGGGCGAGTTCGTGTTCCTGGTCGGTGCCTCCGGCTCGGGCAAGTCCACGTTCCTGCGCCTGGTGCTCCGCGAGGCGAGGCCGACGTCGGGGCGGGTCTTCGTCGCCGGAAAGGAGATCAACCGGCTGGCCGGATGGAAGGTCCCCGGGTTGCGACGCCAGATCGGCACCGTGTTCCAGGACTTCCGGCTGCTGCCCAACAAGACAGTCTCGCAGAACGTCGCGTTCGCCCTGCAGGTCATCGGCAAGCAGAAGAGCCACATCAACAAGGTCGTGCCCGAGACACTCGCGCTGGTCGGTCTGGAGGGCAAGGGCGACCGGATGCCCGACGAGCTGTCAGGCGGTGAGCAGCAACGAGTGGCGATCGCGCGGGCGTTCGTGAACCGGCCGATGGTCCTGCTCGCCGACGAACCGACGGGAAACCTCGACCCGACGACGTCGGTCGGCATCATGAAGCTGCTCGACCGCATCAACCGCACAGGTACGACAGTGTTGATGGCCAGCCACGACGCGGGCATCGTGGACCAGATGCGCAAGCGCGTCATAGAGCTCGACGGAGGAAAGGTCGTGCGCGACCAGGTCCGTGGTGTGTACGGCTACCAGACCTAGGCGCGACCTGACCTGCACCTGAGCGGCACCCCTGACTCCTACTGCATCTCCTGGGATCTCATGCGGCTGACCTACGTGTTCTCCGAGCTCGGCACCGGGCTCAAGCGCAATGTGTCGATGACCGTGGCGGTCGTCGTGACCATCTGGGTGTCGCTGACGTTGGTGGCGCTCGGCCTGTTGCTGCAGCAGCAGGTGAACAAGACCCAGGACTCGTGGGGGAACCGGTTGCAGATCACTGTGCTGCTCTGCAACGACAACACGGTCGGCCCCACCTGCGTCAACGGCGAGACCACCGACGAACAGAAGCGGGCCATCGAGCAGGCCATGCGGTCCAGCGACGAGGTCGCCAGCTACGAGTTCCGCACCAGGGCGCAGGCGTACGCGGCGTACAAGCGGCTGTCGGTCTCCGACGACACCACGCAGCAGGCGTTCTTCGACACGGTCAAGGAGAAGGACTTCCAGGAGTCGTACCAGCTCACCCTCAACGATCCGCAGGTCTTCCAGGGCATCGAGAGCGAACTGCGGGCGATGCCGGGGGTAGGGGCGATCCAAGACCTTCACACGGTGCTCGGCCCCATCTACACGGTGCTCGACGGGCTGAAGTGGGCCACGCTCGGCGCTGCCATAGTCCTGTTGATCTCCGCGGTCCTGCAGGTGTCGAACACCATCCGGCTGGCCGTGTTCGCCCGTCGTCGCGAGATCGGCATCATGCGGCTGGTGGGGGCGTCGGGCCTCTACATCCAGCTGCCGTTCGTGCTGGAGTCGATCCTCGCCGGCCTTGTCGGTGCGCTCCTCGCCTGTGGCTCGATCGCCCTCTTCACCTGGCTCGTCGTCGAGGGCAAGCTGGCCGGACACAGCCAGATCACCGAGTGGGTGGGGTGGCACGAGACCCTGCTGGCGATGGCGGTCGTGCTCGCTCTCGGGATCGTGCTCTCGGCACTCCCGACACTCGTGATGTCACGCAAATACCTCAGAGTGTGAAGGTGCTCCGCTACGGTCGGTAGTGAGCGCCTAGTGCTTTCGGGAGCATTCAGTGACCGGTTACTCGCGTGGTGGACGCATTGCGGCGTTCGCTGTGAGCGCCGCACTGGTCGCCTCTCTCGGCTTGCCTGCTGTGGGGTCGCCGGCCACCGCGCACACCGACGACGACCTGAAGAGCAAGAGGCACCACATCGCCGCGCAGATCGACTCCTCCAAGGCTGATCTCGACGAGGTGAGCGACCGGCTGGTCAGAACCAGCGCGGCGCTGCAGGCGGCTCGCAGCCGGCTGGCGAGCGCCCGCTCGGGCCTGGCCCGGGCCCGAGGAGAGGTTGCGGCGGCGACTGCACTGGACATCGATGCCGCCGCCGCGCTGGCCGATGCGGTCCGGCGGCTGGCTGTGGCCAGGCAGCAGCTGGCGAGCAGCCGCGCCGACGAGGCTGCGCAGCGCGAGCAGGTCGCGTCGGTCGCCGTGCAGGAGTTCCAGGGAAGCACCCCGCAGCTGCTCGGCCTGTCCCTGATCC
>JBKPNJ010000091.1:0-6531 GCA_046732575.1 Actinomycetota bacterium | reverse complement strand
GCCACCACCGCCCTGTCGCGTACGGGGACCGGGCGCAGCTGACCGTTGATGGTGCACATCACGGTTCGGATCCCCCGCTCGTCGGCCGCCCCGATCGCTTCGAGCCCGACCAGGAGCGTCTTGCCCTCCTCGATCTCGACGCTGTGCTCCTCTCCCGGCTCCAGCCCGTAGAGGAAGCTTCTCGTCGGCAGCACCGAGAGGTCGCTGTACAGCTCGCGTGACTCGAGGAAGTCCCGCGTCGGGCCGGGAAAGAGCAACCGGTTGAGCGTCGCCCGGCGGTCCGTCCGGAGCTCGGCGCGGTCGTCGTCGCTCAGACCAGGCACCTTGGGTCTCGGCGCACGTCCGGCCAAGGCCTTGGTCCGAAAGGGCTCGGGCCAGCCTCCCGGCGGCGTCCCGAGCTCTCCGGACAGGAAGCCGACCACCGAGTCGGGCACGTCGAACCTGGCTGGATCGGCGGCGAACTGGTCGGGATCGGCGCCGGCGGCGACGAGGTGCAGCGCAAGGTCGCCGACCACCTTGCTCGACGGTGTGACCTTCACGATGTTGCCGAGGATGTCGTTGGCGGCGGCGTACATGTCCTCGACCTGCTCGAACTTCTCGCCGAGTCCGAGCGCGATGGCCTGCTGACGCAGGTTGGACAGCTGACCGCCCGGGATCTGGTGGCGGTACACCCTGCCCGTGGGTGCAGCCAGCCCTGACTCGAACGGGGCATAGAGCCGGCGAACCGCCTCCCAGTAGGGCTCGAGGTCGCATACCGCGCTCAGCTCCAGGTCCGTGCAACGGGTGCCGCGCTGGGTGCTCGCGACGAGCGAGGAGAGCGCCGGCTGACTCGTGGTGCCTGCCATGGGAGCGCTGGCGGCGTCGACCGCGTCGACCCCGGCGTCGATCGCCGAGAGCAAGGAGGCGAGCTGACCTCCTGGAGTGTCGTGCGTGTGGAGATGGACGGGCTGGTCGAAGCGCTCGCGCAACGCCGTCACCAGCGTCTCCGCCGCGGGCGCGCGGAGCAGGCCGGCCATGTCCTTGATCGCGATGATGTGCGCGCCGGCGTCGACGATCTGCTCGGTCAGCGCGAGGTAGTAGTCGAGCGTGTAGAGCGTCTCGGCGGGGTCGGACAGGTCGCCGGTGTAGCAGAGCGCGACCTCGGCGACCGCGGTGCCGGTGGCGCGCACCGCCTGAATCGCCGGGCGCATCTGCTCGACATCGTTGAGGGCGTCGAAGACTCGGAACACGTCGATGCCGGTGGAGGCGGCCTCGTCGACGAACGCGGTGGTGACCTCCGCCGGATACGGCGTGTAGCCCACCGTGTTGCGGCCGCGGAGCAGCATCTGCAGGCAGATGTTCGGCACGCGCTCGCGCAGAGCGGCAAGCCGCTCCCACGGGTCCTCCGACAGGAAGCGCAGCGCGACATCGTACGTCGCGCCGCCCCAGGCCTCGATGCTCCACAGCTGCGGTGTGGCCCGGGCGACGTGGGTGGCCGCGGTCAGCAGGTCGCGAGTGCGAACGCGGGTCGCCAGCAACGACTGGTGAGCGTCTCGAAACGTCGTGTCGGTGACGGCGACCGTCTCCTGCGTGCGCAGCCGCCGGGCGAACGCCTCCGGTCCGACCCGCCTGAGGAGCTGTCGGGAGCCCGGCGGCGCTACCCCGGTCGACTCACCGCTGGGAAGCTTGCCGGCCGGGTCGAGAGTCGCCGGCGCATCGCCGTACGGCCTGTTCACTGTCACGTCGGCCAGGTACGAGAGCAACTTCGTGCCACGATCCGCCGACGAGCGCGCCGTGAGCAGGTACGGGTGCTCTTCGATGAACGACGTGGTGAAGCGTCCCGCGCGGAAGTCCGGATCGTCCAGCACCGCCTGCAGGAAGGGGATGTTGGTGGTGACGCCGCGGATACGGAACTCCGCGACGGCACGTCTCGCGCGGCTCACCGCCGTCTCCAGGTCGCGGCCGCGGCAGGTGAGCTTGGTGAGCATCGAGTCGAAGTGGGCGCTGACTTCGGCGCCGGTGTAGGTGGTTCCTCCGTCGAGGCGCACGCCCGCGCCGCCGGGCGACCGGTACGTGGTGATGCGCCCGGTGTCGGGACGGAACCCGTTCGACGGGTCCTCGGTGGTGATACGGCACTGCAATGCCACCCCGGTGAGCTGGATCCGCTCCTGCCGCAGGCCGAGCGCGCTCAGCGAGTCCCCCGCGGCGATGCGGATCTGCGCCTGGACGAGATCCACCGCGGTGACCTCCTCGGTGACCGTGTGTTCCACCTGGATGCGCGGGTTCATCTCGATGAACACATGCGAGCCGGAGCCGTCGACGAGGAACTCCACGGTGCCGGCGTTGCGGTAGCCGATCGCCTGGGCGAACCGCACCGCATCGTCGCAGAGCCGCTGGCGCAGCAGGGGATCGAGGTTCGGCGCCGGCGCGATCTCAATCACCTTCTGGTGCCGCCGCTGGACCGAGCAGTCCCGTTCGAACAGGTGAATGACGCTGCCTCGCCCGTCAGCGAGGATCTGCACCTCGATGTGCCGGGGGTCGACAACGGCCTGCTCGACGAACACCGTGGGGTCACCGAAGGCACCCTGTGCCTCCCGCATGGCTGAGGAAACCGCCTCGCGCAGCGAGTCGGGCCGGTCAACGCGCCGCATGCCCCGTCCGCCGCCTCCTGCCACCGCCTTGACGAACACGGGGAAGGTCATCGTGCCACCCGCGCCGACGATGTCGTCGACGTCATCGGACGGGTCGACATGCGAGAGCACCGGGAGACCGGCGCGCTGTGCCGCGCGGATCGCACTCGACTTGTTGCCGGTGAGCCTCAAGACACCGGCCGGCGGCCCCACGAACGTGACACCGGCATCGGCGCAGGCCTGCGCCAGCGCCGGGTTCTCCGAGAGAAACCCGTAGCCGGGATAGACGGCGTCCGCTCCGGCGCGCGTGGCCGCGGCGACGATGCCGTCGGGGTCGAGATAGGCGCGAACCGGGTGGCCGCGCTCCCCGATCTGGTATGCCTCGTCCGCCTTGAGCCGGTGTTCGGAGTTCCGGTCCTCGTAGGCGAATACCGCGACTGTCTTGACCCCCAGCTCGTATGCGGCCCGGAACGCCCGGATCGCAATCTCGCCCCGGTTCGCGACGAGCATCTTGTCGAACATGGTGGACCTCCGGCTCGAGGTCGGCGGCGAGCGATGAGCGGTCGGGTCCGAGGCTATCGACACCACGCTCGGGCTGAGCGGCGGTGCGAGACGGGACGCCACGCTCGATCCACAGTTCTCCGGATCACGCCGTTGTCCACAGTGGTCGGACGCCACTTGCCATGTCATACCCGGCGGATAGAATCGAACACATGTTCGAGAACGACGCAGGATCAGGAGCCGCGGCGGTGCTGATCGACCGGATGGTAGCGATTCGTGCGGAGATGGCAGGGCTGGAGGCGCAATTGCTGACCGCGATGCACGACCTCGCGGAGCTGCGAGCGGCCGGCGACCCAAGCACCGACCCCGACGCCGGTCCCGACGAGTTCGTGGTGGATGAGATCGCCCTGGCGCTGGTGACGACCCGGGCGCGAGTGGCCGAACAACTCAGGTTCGCCGCCGAGCTCTCGACCCGGCTTCGCGCGACGCGGGACCTGCTGGCGGCCGGGCGGATCGATGGCTACCAGGCCTGGCTGATCTACGACAGCAGCTGCCGGCTGGTCGATCCCGCCAATGTGCCCGCAGTCGAGGCGGCCATCCTCCCGCAGGCACCGGAGATGACCGGGCCGCAGCTGCGGCGCCGGCTCGCCCGTCTCATCACCGATGCCGAACCCGCAGCGTTCGCCGAGCGGCACGCCAGCGCGATGCGGGACCGGTGCGTGCGACTCAACACGACCGACGCCGACAACTGCATGGACGCAATGGGCACCCTGTGGCTGCGGCACGCTGCCGCGGACATCGCCGCGATCGACGCGCGCCTGAACCAGCTCGCCAACTCCCCGCAGACCTCTCGCGCGGCCCACGGCGACCCGCGAAGCCGCGACAACCTGCGGGCCGACCTGGTCCGCGACCTGCTCATGGGACACCCACTCCCCGGCAGCGCCTCCCGGCTGATCCAGGACCGCGAGAATGGCGCAGGCAGTCCGGGACCGAACAGCGCCGATCCGGCGGCCGATGCACCTGGTCGTGCTTCTGCGCGTGGTCCGGGCCATCGGGGACCGGCGGCGCAGGTGATCGTCGCGGTGCCGATCCAGACACTGATGGGCATTGACGACACCCCCGGTGAGCTCGTCGGCCACGGGCCGATCCCGGCGCCGGTGGCCAGGAAGATCGCCGCTGACCCCGGCAGCACCTGGCGACGGATGCTCACCGACCCGGCCGGGAACATGCTCGACCTGTCCACCACTCGTTACCGGCCCGGCAGGCTCCTCGACCTGGCCGTCACGGTCCGCGACCAGACCAGCCGGTTCCCCCGCTCCACTGCCCCCGCTGCCCGCGGTGACTTCGACCACACAATCCCCCACCCGACTGGACCCACTTCGTTCGCCAATGGTGGCAAGCTCATTCGGCGCGACCACCGCCTCAAACACACCCCAGGTTGGCGGGTCAGCCAACCCGATCCCGGGGTCTTCGACTGGCTCACGCCCACCGGCCATCGGTACCGGTCCCGACCCGTCCCGCAACCGCGCGGGAGGTGGCCGGAGCCGTGGCAGCTGGACCCCCATCCCGGTCATGCTCAAGACGTCATCCACCTGCCCGGCCCGCCAGATACGGGGTAGGCGCCCTCGCCGCGACGCTTCAGCGTGGCTCAGGCGATGCCCAGCAGCATCCGCCGGCCTGGTGCGGCTGGTGCAGGCATCACGGCAGCGCGACGGTCTGCCCACGCCCCACCGTGCGAAGGACCGGTCCGAAGCCTGACGACGACGCCCGGTCGAGGAAGTCCGACAGCGGTGAGCGGAACACTCGATAGTCGTCGTAGTGCACGGGCACGGCGGTTCGCGGCCGGACCCGGCGAAGGAAGTCGACCCCCTGCGCCGCATCCATCGTCACCGTCGCGGCCAGGACGCGGGTGCCTCCCAGATGCAGGACCGCCACGTCGATCTGCGGACAGTGCTCGCGCACCTGGTCCAGATGGTCGCCGGTCAGGGTGTCGCCACTGAGGTAGATGCGGTACGGATCGCCTTCACCGGCGGCCCGGTACTCCAGCAACGACCCCATGACCGGCGGAAGCACCCGGCCGAGCAGTCCCCGGGCGTGCACCCCGGGCAGCGACTGGACCCGCAGGCTCTCAGCGCCCCTGCGCAGCACATGGTCATCCCAGGTGTCGAGCCCGGTGGTGGTGAATCCCTTCCTGGACAGGCGGCGCGCCGCGTGCGGGGTCGTGAGCAGCGGTGTTGACCGGGCGAGACCCCGGCGGGCCACCCGGTCGAAGTGGTCGCCGTGCAGGTGCGACAGCACGATGCAGTCCAGCGGCGGCACGTCGGTCACGCCGAACGCAGGCTCGGTGACGCGCCGGGTCCAGAGGCCCCGCCCGAGGTACGCGCGCTGGCCCCGGCGCAGGAAGTTCGGGTCGGTCAGCACGGTGAAGCCCCCGAGTCGCAGAACCGTCGTGGCGGTACCGACGAAGGTCAATGAGCCCTGTCTGCCTGCGGGCGCCACGGCCGGAGCAGGCTCGGCGTCGGGTTCGGCGGCCATGGCGACCGGAGTGCCCGACCTCCCGCCCGCCCAAACCCCGCGGAGTCGGGTCAGCCGATGGCGGAGCCCGGTGCTGCTCTCAGCCCGCGTCCTTGATCTCACAGATGGCTTCGCCGCTGGCGACCGTCTTGCCCACCTCGGCGCTCAGACCGGTGATCGTCCCGGCCTTGTGGGCGTTGAGCGGCTGCTCCATCTTCATCGCCTCGAGGACCACGACGAGCGCTCCCGACTCGACCTGCTGACCGTCCTCGACCGCGATCTTCACGATCGTCCCCTGCATCGGCGAGGTCAACGTCTCGCCGCTGACGGCGGGACCGGACTTCTTGCCTGGAGTGTGCTTGACGCGGGTACGGGTGTCCGATGCACCGGGTGCCCCTGCTCGCAGCCCTGCAGGGAGGATGACCTCCAGGCGCCTGCCGTCGACCTCGACGGTGACCGCCTCGCGCTCCGCTGGCTCACCTGCCTCGGCGTTCCCGGCATACGGCGCGATGTCGTTGTCGAACTCGGTCTCGATCCATCGGGTGGACACGGTGAACGAGCCGTCCGCAGCGACGAAGGCCGGGTCGTCCAGCACCCGCCGGTGGAATGGGATCACCGTCGGCATGCCCTCGACGACGAACTCGTCGAGCGCACGTCGCGAGCGCTCCAGCACCTGCTCCCGGGACCGCCCGCTGACGATCAGCTTGGCAACCAGCGAGTCGAAAGCCGCCGGCACGGTCTCTCCCTGGTCGTAGCCGCCGTCGAGGCGGACCCCTGGACCGGAGGGGGCGTGCCAGCGCACAAGAGTCCCCGGGGCCGGGAGGAAGTTGCGCCCGGCGTCCTCGGCGTTGATCCGGAACTCCATCGAGTGGCCGGTCACGGTCGGGTCGTCGTACCCGAGCGGCTC
>JBKPNJ010000090.1:0-6592 GCA_046732575.1 Actinomycetota bacterium | reverse complement strand
CGACTGGGTCGAGGCGCACCTTGATGACCCGAAGGTCGCGATCGTCGAGGTCGACGAGGACACGAGCGCCTACGAGAAGAACCACATCCGCAACGCGATCCGCATCGACTGGAAGTCCGACCTCCAGGATCCGGTGAAGCGTGACTTCGTCGACCAGGCCGCTTTCGAGAAGCTGCTGTCCTCGAAGGGAATCGGTAACGACACCACGGTCGTCCTGTACGGCGGCAACAACAACTGGTTCGCGGCGTACGCGTACTGGTACTTCAAGCTGTACGGACATGCAGACGTCAAGCTGCTGGACGGCGGCCGGAAGAAGTGGGAGCTCGACAGCCGGGAGCTCACCAGCGAGCAGCCGAACCGCGAAGCCACCCGTTACCAGGCCAACGGCCCCGACCTGTCGATCCGGGCGTTCCGTGACGAGGTCGTCGAGGCGATCGGCAAGCTGAACCTCGTCGATGTCCGCTCCCCGGACGAGTACGCCGGGCGCCTGCTGGCACCCGCGCATCTTCCGCAGGAGTCGGCGCAGCGTGGAGGACACATCCCCACCGCCTCGAACATCCCTTGGAGCAAGGCTGCCAACGACGACGGGACGTTCCGAAGCGACGACGAGCTCAGGTCTCTCTACCGTCAGGCGGGTGTCGACTTCGACACCGACACCATCGCCTACTGCCGGATCGGCGAGCGTTCAGCGCACACGTGGTTCGTCCTGCATGAGCTGCTCAACCAGCCCAACGTCAAGAACTATGACGGCTCCTGGACGGAGTACGGCTCGCTGGTCGGTGTACCGATCGCGGTAGGCGACGACCGCGGGCAGGCCTGAGGTGTGCGGCGCGAAGGCCGGCGGGCTGTCGCTGGATGGGGTCGACGTCGACGGCCAGTCGGTCATCCAGGGTGTCGTGGTCACTGCCGACGAGCACCCGGTCGGCGGCGCCTACGTCCGACTTCTCGACCGGACGGGTGAGTTCGCCGCCGAGGTCCCGACATCCGTGACGGGTCACTTCCGGTTCTTCGCCGCTCCCGGGACGTGGACGTTGCGCACACTTGCGCCGAAGGTCGATCCGGTCGACCGGGCGGTCCAGGCGTCCCGCGGCTCGGTGGCCGAGGTGCTGATCACGATCTGACTGGCGGGCGGGTGCGGGACGTCCAGACGTCGGCGCACGCCGCAGCGTTTCAGTTGATGTGGTCCTCGCTGGGCAAGGTGTCGCCACCGTACTTGTCGATGTACGACTGGATGTCGTCGTTCTTGATCGCCGTCCAGAGCGCGTGCGACTCCTTCTTCTTCAACGTGACTATGCTCTGGCCGCTCGGAGTGGTGGCATAGCCTCCGAACGGCGCGGTCAGGAACGTCACGTCGCCGGAACGAAGGGTGCGCATCGACAGCGCCAGGCTCCGCATCTCGCCGGTGGAGAACTCCTGGTCGACGGTGAGGTTGGAGGTGATGGCCTTCAGCGCGCTGGTGAGCCGGAACGGGTTCGTCATCGTGCCGTTGGACAAGGTCTTCTTCATCAGCTCGCGCAGGAAGTTCTGCTGTCGCTTGATCCGGTCGAAGTCTCCGTTGGCGAGCCCGTGACGGGTACGGACGTACTGCAGGGCGGTCTTGCCCTGGATCGTCTGAGTGCCCTTCTGCCAGGTGATCTTCTGGCTGTCGTCATAGAAGGTCTTGGGGATGTATACGGTGACTCCGTGGAGGGCCTCGGTGAGATCCTTGAAGCCGTTCCAGTCGATGATCGCCAGGTGGTCCATCCGCAGGCCGGTCAAGTGCTCGACGGTGGAGACGTAGGACGTCGGGCCGTAGAGCGAGAACGCCGAGTTGATCTTGTCCTTGCCGACGGGGTTCCCGTGCTTGTCGTAGATCGTGACGTAGGTGTCGCGCGGGATCGAGACCAGGTAGACATGCTTCCGGTCAGCGGTCACATGCAGGATCATTATCGTGTCGGAGCGGTGCGCGCCCGGGACCCAGTGGCCGGAGTTGACGTCGTGGGAGATGCTGGTGCCGTCCGCACCGTTGTCGCTGCCGCCGAGAAGGATGTTGAGAGCATCGGTCTGGATCTTCGGCGGTCGCTTCGTCTCCGCCACGAAGACGTGGTTGATCCGCTGCACGTTGTCGCCGAGGTGGTTCAGGTACCACAGCCATCCGGCCAGGCTTCCGCCGAGGATGACCAGCAGGGTCGCCAGGGCGACCAGAGCCCGGTGTCGCCGGATGAACCCCCTGCGCGTCGCGGGCTGGGTCGACGCGCCGGAGCTGCTCGCGCCGGTGGAGCCTTCCTCGGATTCCTCGCCGTCCGACGACGTCGCCCCCCGTTCCTGACCGCCGTCGGCGCCTTCGGCGGGCGCGGCGCCGGGGTCGTCTGCAGGCGGCGTCTGGCCGTCGTCGTTGCTCGACATCGTTCTCCTGAGCTGTGGGGTGCTTCCATTGTGCCTTGTCAGACGCCTGGAGCCGCAATCTCGCCGTGACAGGGTCCGAGCGGCAGGGGTGGGGTTCGGTGGCCGCCGGCCGCCTGGTCAGACCTCCAGAATCATCGTCACCGGTCCGTCGTTGACAAGTGCGACCTGCATGTCTGCTCCGAAGCTGCCGGTTTCGACGCGCGCTCCGCGGTCCCTCAGCCCGGTGCAGAAGGCCTCGTACAGCGGCTCGGAGACGCTGCCCGGCGCCGCGGCGGACCACGACGGACGCCGGCCCTTCCGGGTGTCGGCGTACAGCGTGAACTGGCTGATGACGAGTAGCGGTGCTCCGAGATCGGCGGCCGACCGCTCGTCGCGCATGATCCGCATCTCCCAGACCTTGCGGGCGAGGTCGGCCGCCCGCGAGCTCGTGTCGTGGTGGGTCACTCCTAGCAGGACAACCAGGCCCGGCTCGCCGACCTCACCGACAACCTTCCCGTCAACGGACACACTGGCCTGAGAAACGCGCTGCACCACAGCTCTCATCGAAAGATTCTCCTGAGGATCGCTACCGTGACAGAAGTCTGACACGATGCCGGGCATGACCAAGACGTTGATCACGGTCGCTCCCACCGGGGCAGAGACCTCGAAGTCCGACTGTCCCCAGCTCCCCACCACGCTGGATGAGCTGGTCGAGACCGCACAGGCCTGCGAAGCGGCCGGTGCGGGACTGATCCACGTGCACATCCGTGACGCGGATCACCGGCCGACGCTGGACGGGCAGCGGCTCAAGGACACGGTGGCGGCGCTGCGCGAGACCACCTCGCTCGTCGTGCAGCTCTCGACCGGCGGCGCGGTGACCGACCCGCTGGCCGACCGGCTACGGGTCCTGGATGCCGAACCCGACTCCTGCTCGCTCACGATGGGGACCGTCAACTTCGGCGATGCCGTCTTTCTGAACCCCTGGCCGTTCGTCACCGAGCTCTACCGGGCCACCCAGGACCGCGAGGTGGTGCCCGAGTTCGAGCTGTTCGACCTCGGTCACGTGGCCGCACTGCACCGGCTGCTCGACTCGTTCGGGCCACCGTTCGGCGGGCGGATCCACTGCGACCTGGTGATGGGCGTACCGGGCGGCATGCCGGGGACCCCGGCCACGCTGGTCGCAGCCGTCGCGGCCCTGCCCGGCGCCGTGACCTCGTGGTCCGCGACGGGGATCGGACGTACGACGCTGCCGGTGGCGATGACCGCCCTGGCCAGCGGCGGGCACCTGCGAGTCGGTATGGAAGACGTGCTCACCCTGGCCCGGGGGGTTCCGGTCGAGCACAACGCGCAGCTGGTCACCCGAGCGGCCGGGCTGGCCGAGATCGCGCAGCGTCCGGTGATGTCAACGACCGAGGTACGCGAGCTGCTGCAGGTCAAGGCCCGGTAGGCCCGGGCCTCGCGGAGCTAGTAGACGAGCGCCTGGGTCGACTCGGCGGTCACCTCGTCGACGAATGCGGGCACGCTGCCGATGCGCACCCCGTCCACCACGTCGACCTCACTGAGGCCGTGCAGTTCGGCGGACGGGGCCGATACCGTGACCTGGCCGCCGGCGAGGACGGTGGCCAGCAGGTCGCTCAGCTCGGTCCCGCCGGCGGGCCGGGTGTCCGGCGCCGTTCCGGGGAGCGCCAATGCCGCCGCGTCTCCGGTCAGCCAGACCGATACGTCGATCCCCGCCGCCAGAGCGGTCACGGCCACGGTGAACCCCTGCCGGCAGCGCTCCGGAGCATCGGTCCCGGCCGTCACCTCGATCACGAGTCGTTTCGTCGTCATGCGGGCGAACACTAGTAGGCTCGCCGACTGTGGAGAGCGTCTACACGTCAGTGCTCGTGGCCGGCGGGCTGCTGATGGCGCTGTGTGCCGGCTACGTCGTCTTCCGGCTGTTCAGAGGTCAGGCCTGAGAGCGCGGCAGCGCTTCGACGCACCGGTAGAGTCGCCGACATGTCGTCCGAGGTGCCCGAGGCGGTCCATCCCGACCTGGAGTCCCTGAGCTGGCTGCTCGGTCGGTGGGCGGGCAACGGCCACGGCGACTATCCGACGATCGAGAGGTTCTCGTTCCGGCAGGAGGTCGTCTTCGCCCACGACGGCCGCCCCTTCCTGCACTACTTCAGCCGGACGTTCCTCACCGACGACGGCGGCACCGTCGTCAAGCCGTCGGGAATCGAGACCGGGTTCTTCCGGCCGCGGCCCGACGGCCGGGTCGAAGCTGTGCTGGCCCATCCCACCGGCTTCGCCGAGATCTGGTACGGCGAGGTGGACGGGACCAAGCTCGAGCTCGCCACCGACGTCGTCGTGCGCACGGAGTCGGCCAAGGAGTACACGGCCGGAAAGCGGCTGTTGGGCCTGGTGGACGGGCACCTGCTGTGGGCGTACGACATGGCGGCGATGGGGCATCCGCTGCAATCCCACCTCTGGGGACGGCTCGAGCGCATGTCCGGGGAGCACGTCACCGCCTAGACTCGGTGTCGTGCCCTCCCGCCAGCGGTCAACGGCTGCGCCGGTCGACGACCTCGACCTGTCCACGCAACTGCACGCCAGGGGCTACCGACTCACCCCGCAGCGGCAGCTGGTGCTGGAAGCCGTCCAGGCGCTCGAGCACGGTACTCCTGACGAGGTCGCCGGCCGGGTCCAGCAGCGCGCCGCCGGAGTCAACATCTCCACCGTCTACCGCACCCTCGAGCTGCTCGAGGAGCTCGGCCTGGTCCGGCACTCCCACCTCGGTCACGGCGCACCGATCTACCATGCGTCGACCGTGCCGGACCATGTGCATCTCGTCTGCCGCGCCTGCGGCTCGATCCAGGAGGTCGACCCGGCGGCGGTGGACTCGCTGGTGTCGAGGCTGCACGACGAGCGCGGCTTCCAGACCGATGTCGGGCACCTCACCGTGTTCGGCATCTGCGCCACCTGCGTGAGCGACTCGTGAGAAGTCCGTTGCTGTCGCTGCCCGGCGCCGTCGAGGCCGACGGTGTCGACACCGGAGTCGCCGCGCACTACGGCTCGTTCATCACCGAACAGCGCAACCTCGTCGCCGGGAAGGGGTTCGTCGACCTCTCCCACCGAGGCGTGGTGAGAATCGAGGGCCCTGACCGGCTGACCTGGTTGCACTCGTTGACAACCCAGTACTTCGAGGGCCTGGAACCAGGGGTGTGGACGACGGCTCTCGTACTCTCACCCCAGGGTCATGTCGAGCACGCGATGCGCGGCGTGGACGACGGGACCGCGTTTCTCGCTCACGTCGAGCCCGGCCGAGCGCCGGCGCTGGTGTCGTGGCTGGACGGGATGCGCTTCATGATGCGCGTGAGCGTGAGCGATCAGACGGACTCGCTGGCGCTGGTCCACCGGGCCGGCCTGGGCGAGCAGCTGATCGAGCGGACGTCCCTGCCGGACCTTGCCGCGGCCATCGGGCATCCCGCAGGGGTGTGGGCACACGAGGCGCTTCGGATCGCCGAGTCCACCCCGCGCCTGGGCCTGGACACCGACCACCGCACCATCCCCAACGAAGTCGGCTGGATCGGCTCCGCGGTGCACCTGTCAAAGGGGTGCTACCGAGGTCAGGAGACTGTCGCCCGCGTGCACACACTCGGCCGTCCGCCACGTCGGC
Organism: Actinomycetota bacterium; assembly: GCA_046732575.1. Lineage (GTDB taxonomy): Bacteria > Actinomycetota > Actinomycetes > Propionibacteriales > Nocardioidaceae > JBKPNJ01. Next base: position 570 of record JBKPNJ010000090.1, on the reverse strand, counting down.
TTGTGCTCCTCCACCTCGACGGGTCCGTCGACCACCTGCCGGCGCAGGGCTCCGATGTGCTCCTCGAGGGCCGGTCGGTCGGCTTCGTCGGGTCGTCCGCCCGGCACTACGAGCTCGGCCCGATCGCGCTCGCGCTGGTCAAGCGCAACGTCGACATCGCCGCCCAGCTCGTCACCGACGGCGTCGCCGCCGCCCAAGAGGTGGTCGTCGACCCCGAGGCCGGCCTCCATGTGCGTGCCCGACTGACGCCGTGAGCGCTGCCGCGAGCAGGGTCCTGAGCCGGCTCAGGTCGTGCTGAAGCCCCGTTCGGCGAGCGCCAGCACCTCGTCGAGCGCCGCCTGAGCCTGCGGCCCGCGGGCTCGCAGCTGAACCCGCGCACCCGTCCCTGCGCTCATCGTCATCAGGTCGGTGAGGCTGCCGGCCGACACCGAGGGGCCTTCCCCAGGCGGACACCGCAGCGACACCTCAGCGTCGTAGCGACGGACGGTGGCCACCAGGACGGCGGCCGGGCGAGCATGCAGCCCATCGTCGTTGACGATCGTGAACTCAGCCTCGAGATCGCCGTCGGCG
>JBKPNJ010000089.1:0-12479 GCA_046732575.1 Actinomycetota bacterium | reverse complement strand
ATCCTGGAGCCGGTGATAGTGGTCGCAGGCGATGTCGCCGGTGTCACCGTTGTGCACCGCTCCGGGGACCCGGCAGAACGTGTCCCAGATGCTCGGCCGGCGGCCGTCCTCGAGCGCGGCTCCCTCGATCTGGTAAGCGGCTGTGGCGCTGCCCCAGACGAACCCTGGCGGAAACACTAGTTGTGTGGTCATCCTTTGACTGCTCCTTGCATGATGCCGCCGACGATGTGCTTGCCCAGGAGGGCAAACGCTATGAGCACGGGTACGGTGCCGTAGAGCGTGCCGGCCATGATGATCGACTGTTGAGGTGCGTATCCCGTGGCCAGACTCTGGAAAGCAACCTGGATCGTCGGGTTCTGAGAGCTGAGCGCGATGATGGGCCAGAAGAAGTCGTTCCACGTTGTCAGGAACGTGAGCATGGCCAGGACCGCCATGGCGGGGCGTGCCGCAGGAACGACGACGTGTATGAACGTCTGAAAGGTGTTCGCGCCATCGACGTAGCCGGCGTCGAGGAGCTCATCGGGAACGGCCTGAATGATGTACTGGCGCATGAAGAAGACACCGAAGGCCGTTACCAGGGTCGGCAGGATCACCGCCTGGAGGTGCCCGGTGAGCCCGACCCTGGACATCATCATGTAGAGAGGGATGATGCCCATCTGCATCGGCACCATCATCGTGGCGATGCAGAAGCCGAGCAGCAGGTTCCTGCCGCGGAACTGCAGCTTCGCGAACGCGAACCCGGCGAGCGTGCAGAATGCCACAGTCCCAGCGGTGACGCTTCCGGAGACGATGAGCGAGTTGACCAGCCCGTGGTTCAGCGGAGCCAGCCGGAGGGCTTGCTCGAGGTTGGAGAAGAGGCTGGTGCTGGGTAGAAGCGGCGGCGAGCCGGCCGCCATCTCGGCATTGGTGTGGGAAGCCATCACCACTGTGTAGTAGAGCGGGAACGCCGCGACCAGCGTCAGGATGCCCACCGTGAGGTAGGTCAGCCAGCCGGCCTGCATCGAACCGGCGCCGCGGCGCGGCCGGATGATGCTCACCGCGCGGCCGTGCGTCTGCGTGCGAGGGAGACGTTGATGAGCACCGCGACGATGATGATCAAGAACATCGTCCAGGCGGTCGCTGATGCCAGACCGAGCCGGTCGTAGGTCCAGCCTTGCTGGTACATCAGCAGGCCCAGCGTCTGGTACTGGTTCGAGGAGCCACCGTTGGGCTGGCCTGTCGGGTCGTAGAGCAGCGGCTCGCCGAACAGCTGGGTCGCCCCGATCGTGGACACGACGATCGTGAAGAGGATCGTCGGGCGCAGTCCGGGAAGCGTGACGTAACGGAACTGGCGCCACCGGGACGCTCCGTCGATCGCGGCCGCCTCGTAGAGCGACGTGTCGATGGCCTGCATGCCAGCCAGGTAGATCAGGGCGTTGTAGCCGGTCCACCGCCAGGTGACGATCGCGGATACGGCGATCTGGCTGGGCCACTTGGACCCCTGCCAATCGACAGCCGGCAGGTGGAAGAGGTTCTGCAGGCCCCAGTTGATGACGCCCTGGTCCTTGTCGAAGAGCTCGAGGAATATCACTGTCGCGGCGGCCAGGCTGGTGGCGTACGGCATGAGCATGGCGACGCGGAAGAAGGTGCGGCCGCGGATCCGATAGTTCAGCAGGTGCGCGATGCCCAGTGCCATGCACAGCTGTGGGACGGTCGAGATGATGCCGATGGTGACCGTGTTCCGGAACGCGTTCCAGAAGAACTTGTTGGTGAAGAGGTCCCTGTAGTTGTCCAGACCGATCCAGGTCTGTTGCTGGTAGGTCGTCAGGCGTACGTCGTGCAGCGAGACCCAGGCCGTATCCAGCCACGGGTAGAGGCTGAAAGCCAGGAAAACCGCGAAGAACGGCGCGATGTAGGCGTATCCGCTACGCCGCCCGGGGAGCCGGAGACGCTTTGGCGGAGCGGTCGGAGCCCCTCGCTCGAGACTGCGGACCGACATCTGTCACTCACCTTCTCCGGCAGGGCTCAGGTGTCGGTGAAGTCCACACGGACTCCGCCGCCCTTGCGGTACGCGATGTCAGCCGGTGATCTGTGCGACCGCGTCCAACGCGTCGTTGAACGCATCGTCAGGCGATGTCCCCTTGGTCTCGACGTTTGTCAGCTGAGTGGTCATGGCGTTCTGGATCAGTGTGTCGTACAGGCCGATCGGAGGGATCTGCATCTCGGCCGCGATCTTGCCGAAGATCTGACCCACTGGCGCGTTGCTGAAGTACGCGCTCTTGGCGTTCTTGACCCGGGGGTCCGCCGCTGCCTGCTGGTTGGAGGGGAAGTGCCCGCCCTGCGCAGGAGCGGTCCACATTGTGACCTGTTGCTCCTTGGCCGACAGCCAGGTGACGAGCGCGATGGCCGCGGCCTGGTTCTCGGCGGCGGTGGGAACACCCAGCCACGAGCCGCCCCAGTTGGTGGCGCCGCCGGGCAGCACGGGAGCCACTGCCCACTTGCCACTGCCGGATGGGCCGGCCTGACTCTGGATGTACCCCATCATCCAGGTGGGACAGGCGATCGCGGCGAACGTCCCACTGGAGAAAGCCTTGTTCCAGGGGTCGGAGAACTGTGAGAGACCAGCGGTGATGCCGTCCTGGGCGGCCTTGGTCGCGTAGTTCCAGGCGTCGCGAACCCCGTCGCTGTTCTCGACATCCGGTTCGCCATCGGCGTTGTTGTAGGCCTCTTCGCCTTGGTAGACGGCGGTGGAGAAGATGCTGGCGGCACTGTCCACGAACGCGTCGCCGGTCTTCGCCTTGTATTGCTTGCCGAAGTTGATGAAGTCATCCCAGGTCGACCACTTCTTGGCCAGCTGGTCGGGATCGCTCGTCATCCCCGCCTGGTCGAGGAGGTCGGAGCGATAGCAGATCGCCTCCGGCCCGATGTCTGTACCGAGGCCGACCGTGTCGGTGCCGTCGAGCGAGGTGGCCTGCTGCCACTTCCAGTCGTAGAACTCTGCCTTGAGCGCAGCGGCGTCGGGGACGTCGTTGAAGTTGACGAACTGGTCGGCATGGTTCTGCACCACATCGGCGACGAACCCGATCTCGATCGCCTGGACGTCGTCGAGGCCGCTGCCGGACGCCAGCCTCGTTTTGAGCCGGGTCCAGTAGTCCGCCGACTGCTCGACGACATCTTCCTTCACGGTGATGTTGGGGCAGATCTTCTTGTACTTGTCGTAGAGACCGTTCTCCTTGAAGCCGAACGTGCCGAACAGCCCCACCGTCACCGTGGTCGGTTCGGTCGTCCCGCACGGCCCGGATGAGGCGGAGACGTCAGGTGAGCTGCTCGTGTTGTCGTCGGACCCGCAGGCGGCAAGGCTCAGCATCGCGAGAGACCCGGCCAGGAGGGTGGTCGTCAGGCGAACGGCGGAAGTGCGCATGTGGTCCTCCCCAGGCGGGTTGTGAGAGCGCTCTCATAGAATGCTCACTTTCTGCAGGACCTGTCAAGGTCTTCGGGTGAGGCGGTGGTGGCCGGGCTGGAAGGCGCCGCCTGAGGAGGCCGGCAGTGCGCCTCGTTGAGGTTGACGGCTAGGCCGTGTCCCGGCGGATCAGCTTCACCGGCAGGATGGTGGTACGCGTCGACTCCGCGCCGGACATCCTGCGCACCAACAGGTCGGCCATCGTGTGGCCGATCTCGGCGATCGGCTGTCGGATGGTGGTCAGGGCCGGGTTCGCGGTCTCCGCATCGCCGATGTCGTCGAAACCCACGACCGCCACGTCGTCGAAGATGCGACGACCGCTTGCCTCGATGGCGCGCATCGCCCCCAGCGCGGTGAGGTCGGAGGCTGCGAACACGGCATCGATGGAAGGCTCGACCTCCAGCAGGCACTTCATCGCGTCATACCCGCTGGACATGGTGAACTGGCCGGGCGCGATCAGCTCGGGACGCAGCGGCAGCTCGCGTTCGGCGAAGGTCTTGACATACCCGGCAAGCCGATCCTGTCCGGCGCACATATCCTGGGGTCCCGTCACCGTCGCGATGGTCCTTCGCCCGCTGTCGAGCAGAAGTTGCGTCGCGAGTGCCGCCCCGCCTTCGTTGTCCGAATCGACGAAGTACAGCCGTTCCCCGCCGGCAAGCGGGCGACCGCACAGCACAGTTGGTATGCCGAAGGCCTCGAGCTGCTCGGGCAGCTGATCCTTGCCGTGCAGGGACAGCAGGAGGACTCCGTCAACGTGCCTGCCTGATGCGTAGCGCAGAAAGCGCCGGTGGTCGTCCGGTGTGGCGGCGACGCTGAAGACCAGCTGGAGTGAGGCTTTCGCGATAGTGCTCTGCGTTCCGCGCAGCACGCCGAGGAAGAACGGATCTGAGAAGAGCCGGTCCTCGCTCTCGTCGACGTAGAATGCGACCGACTCGCTGCGTCCCGTGACGAGCGCCCGCGCCGCCCTGTTCGGCGTATAGGAAAGCTCCTCCGCAGCCGCCTCGACCGCGGCCCGCGCGGACTCGCTCACATTGGTCGCCCCGCGCAGCACCCGGCTGGCGGTGGCGCGGGACACGGCCGCGCGCGCCGCGACAGCCTCCAGCGTGGGAGCCGAACGGGTCTGCGGCTGCGCGTCTGTCACGAAGGGAAGTGTGGCGTCTCCAGCGGCACGGGTACAAGGACGAGTCCCCCGCGGCTCACCCCTGCTCGTCAGCGATGCCTTGTCAAGCGGTACGACGACTCAAGGCCCCGGAGCACGGGTCCGCTCACCAAGGAGCGCGTCGACTTCCCGGACTTCGACTGAGAAGTCGATGTCATGGTGACGAGCACCGATGACCAGCACGGAGATGACATCGGGGACGTCGGCACCCTTCATGTCAGGTCGACCGGTATGAGAGCCCTTGGGTCCCAACGGGATCCTGATGAGGCGGATGTACCACCGGTGGAGCTGAGGGGACTCGAACCCCTGACCCCCTCGTTGCGAACGAGGTGCGCTACCAGCTGCGCCACAGCCCCGGGCCGGTTGCGCTGCTCGGCGAACCGGGAGCACACGATAGCACGCAGAACGTGCTCACCCTGGGGCTTCGGAGATCAGGAACCTACGGCCCGGCGACGCGCGTCCTCCGCCTTCTCCGCAGCGGCCTGGTGCTCGGCCAGGGCAGCCGCCTCGGCCTCGTCCAAGCGGCCGGAGGAGTGGGAATCAGGTTCGCTCAGGTCGATGGTGCGGATCGTCCGAGGCGCCTTCGGCTTGTTGACATAGGTGGGCAGCGTGACCGGCACGGGGTCCCACAGCGGCTCACCGCCGGACGTCTCGAGCGGCACCGCCTCGACATGCTGTTCGAGCCGTGCCTCGGCGCCCGGCTCGAGATCAGAGTCGCGCATCGACTCGTCGACGGCCCTGGAGCGCACCACAACAGCCGACTCGCCGGGCGCTGAACCGTCGGGCTGTGACCCGGCGGTCGAGCCGTACGTTGCGCTGACCCGCGCCGCCCGCCGTGTCGGCGTCGCCGATGCCCGCCGTCTGATGTCGGACCAGTAGGCATCGGTGTCCGGCCGGACCTGACGACGACAGGCCACCAGCCAACCGAGCACCAGCGCGGCAGGAACGGCCGGCCACCACAGCGGTACTAGACCCAGACCTGCGAGCCCGCCGACCAGGAGGAGCACAAGACCAAGGGCGAGCAGGACCCTACGGCGACGAGCAGCTGCGGCCCTGGCGGCGGCCCGGCTCGACCGCGACCGGGCCGGGTGGACGGCCCGCTCGTCGTTCGGGGTATCACGTCGAAGCGTCGCTCGGGGCGCGGGGGTGGCAGAGCCGAGGTCTGGATCCGCAACGACGCTGCGGCCCGCCGACGCCGGGGCGACGGACCGCCGGGAGAGTACACGCATCGCCGAGGAGAAGCGCTCGATGGAACGCGTCCGCGTCGCCTGGTCGTGGCGCTTCAGGGCCCGGGGGACGAGATAGAAAGCCCAGGCGAGGACGATCACGGCATAGATGAGACCGGTCATACCCACGGCTACGACCGTAAGCCAGCAAGGCGAAAACGCGCCGGAGCGCGAGCGGTGTGTCGCTCGGAAGTTCTGCGCCGGGCGCCGGCGTCATCGCCCGGAGCCGCCCTGCCAACGGCGCAGTACTCCCTGCGGTACGTCCTCCGACGTCAGCCCGAAGACGATGTGGTCGCGCCAGTCGCCGTCGATGTGGAGATAGCGCGGAGACCTCCCCTCGGCGCGGAACCCCAGCTTCTCCACGACCCGAAGTGAGGCGGTGTTCTCCGGGCGGATCGCGACCTCGATCCGGTGCAGGCCCAAGGTGAAGAAGCAGTGATCGGTCGCCAGGGCCACAGCGGTGGGCATGACACCACGGCCGGCATGCGCATGGTCGATCCAGTAGCCGACCTGAGCCCAGCAGGCGGACCCCCAGGTGATGCCGTTGACTGTCAGCTGCCCGACCATCTCCCGGTCGTAGGTGACCACGAACGGCAGGGCGCGTCCCTGCTTGGCCTGCGCCCTCAGCTCTCGGATCATCGCCCGAACCGTTGCCGGGGGAGCGGCGGAGCCCGGCGGCAGCGTTGCCTCCCACGGCTTGAGCCAGTCGAGGTTTCGCCTTCGCAGCTGTGACCAGGTGCGGGCGTCGGCGACCTGGATCGGTCGCAAACCGACCCGATCAGCGCTCAGCTCGACCGGCCATCCGCGCGTCAGTGGTCACCGCCGTGCAGCTGGTCGACGGCGTGGGTCAGCACCGGTAGGAGAACTGCGAGACCGTCCTTGACGCCGCCGGTCGATCCGGGGAGGTTCACGACGATTGTGGTGTCCGCGACACCAGCGACCCCGCGCGAAAGCGCGGCCGTCGGTACTCCGGCAGCGATTCCCTGCGCGCGGATCGCATCGGCGATGCCGGGAACCATCCGCTGGACCACCCGTGACGTGGCCTCGGGCGTCAGGTCGAGCGGGCTGATGCCGGTCCCCCCCGTAGTGATGACGACGTCGTACGCGGCGTCCACGGCGCGTCGCAACGCCTGCTCGACCGGATCGCCGTCGGCGACAACGAGGGGGCCGTCCACGACGAAACCCTCCCCGGCCAACGCATCGACGATGATGGGACCCCCGGTGTCCTGATACACACCAGCCGCCGCGCGGTTGGAGGCCGTGACCACCAGAGCCCGGCGCCGGGTGTCACTCACCTCGGCGCCAGTCCCCGGAACGGCCTCCGGACTTTGTCTCCACCCGGACCTCGCTGATGACCGCGAGCCGGTCGACCGCCTTCACCATGTCGACGATCGTCAGCGCCGCCGTGGACACCGCTGTCAGTGCCTCCATCTCGACACCGGTCCGATCGGTGGTACGTACCGTCGCTGTGATCTCCACCGCCTCGTCGCTGACCTCGAGCTCGACCGAGACACCCGTAATCGAGATCGGGTGGCACAGCGGGACGAGTGCCGGCGTTTGCTTGGCCCCCATGATGCCGGCGAGCCTGGCCACGCCGAGCGCATCACCCTTCGGCACACCCTCCCCGCGCAGCAGGGAGATGACGCGGGGGCTGACCAGCACCCGCCCGCTCGCGGAGGCCGTGCGAGCGGTGGCCGCCTTCGCGGAGACGTCCACCATCCTGGCCGCACCTGCATCGTCGACGTGGGTCAGCCGCGCCCGGTCACCCACGGGTCAGAACTCCCGGTCCAGAACCATGACGTCCACGATCTCACCGGCACCGACCTCGAGGGTGTCCTCGGCGACGACGATCAGCGAGTTCGCGTGCGCCAGATCGCCGACCAGATGGGACCCGTGCCCACCGACGGGGGTCGCCTGAGCCCCGTCGGCACCGAGCTGGAAGGTCGCCCGGACGAACTGCCGGCGACCACGCTGGGAGCTGAACGGCGTGGTACACGCTGCGTGCACGAGCGGGCGGCGGTAGGGCGGCCGGCCCATCATCCGCCGGATGGCAGGCACGACGAACACCTCGAACGAGACATAGGACGAGACCGGGTTGCCGGGCAGCGTGAAGATCGGAGTCGAGTCCTCACCGACGGTCCCGAAACCCTGCGGTTTGCCGGGCTGCATCGCGACCTCGCAGAAGTCAACGGTTCCGAGCCTGCTGAGGACGTCCTTGACGATGTCGTAGTCGCCCTTGCTGACACCGCCGCTGGTCACGACCAGGTCGGCGCGTACGAGCTGGTCGGACAGGGTGTCGGAGAACACGCGCGGGTCGTCGGGCACGATGCCGACTCGGTACGCGATCGCGCCGATCGACCGGGCGGCGGCGGCGATCAGGTGGCTGTTGGCGTCATAGATCGAGTCGAAGCCGAGCTCGCTCCCGGGTTCCCGCAGCTCCGAACCCGTCGAGATCACCACGACCCGTGGTCTCGGGCTGGACAGCACCTGGGCGCGGCCGACCGCGGCCAGCAGGCCGACCTGGCGTGGTCCCAGCAGGGTCCCTTCGGTGAGCAGCCGGTCGCCGGTCCTCACGTCGTCACCACGCGGGCGGACATGCTCGCCCCGGCGAGGTGGCCGGTGGATGGCGACGCTGGCGACCCCCTTGTCAGTCCACTCCACCGGCACCACGGCGTCGGCACCAACGGGCACCGGCGCTCCGGTCATGATGCGAACGGCGGTCCCCGGAGAGAGCGCGTAGGCCTTCGTCTGCCCGGCGGCCGACTCGCCGACCACCGGGAGCAGGCAGGGCGCCTCCACGCTCGCGTCGACGATGTCCTCCGAGCGCACGGCGTACCCGTCCATCGCCGAGTTGTCGAAGCCGGGCAGGTCTACCCCCGACACGATGTCCTCGCGCAGCGGCAGCCCCAGCGCCTCGAGCAGCGGCTGCTCGTATGGCGGGAGCGGTGAGACAAGGTCGAGTATCCGCGCCAGGTGTTCGTCGACCGTGCGGGCGGTCGAGATCTCCGCTGCCATGGCCAGCAACCCTAACCAAGCCCCGAGCCGAGCCTGGCATCTCCGCGGACGACACAGCCGGCGGTGAAGGTGACGTCGCCGCGCACCACGAAGCTGTCCGCCTCGACCAGCGACGGGGGGCCGTGGGGGAAGCGGGCCTCGAAGTCGGGAAGGAACCGGTAGTACTCGGGGTCGAGGTCCACGAACGGCGCAGGACGGCCCCGTTCGGGCACCAGGGTCAGCTCGGCGTGGTCGTTGACCTGATAGACGTCGGAGCGCAGAACGAGCAGGTCGTTAGTCGTCTTGACCGGCAGGAACCTGTCCCGCGCCACCTCGATCGCGGTCGCGCCTTCGAACACCTCGACGGCGGCGCCCATCGCCGTCTCGATCTGTATCACCGACGGCGTCGACGAGTCGGCCGGGTCAACATGCTTGACGTTCCGGATAAGCGGCAGGCCCAGTACCCCCTCGTGCCGCTCGATGGCCGTGGCGAGCGCTTCGAGGTCGAGCCAGAGATTGTTGGTGTTGAAGTATCGGTGACGCTCGATGTCGGAGAACGCGTCCTGGTCCTCCTCGGCGGTCTGCGCGCTCTCCCTGAGCACCAGGCGACCGTCCGCCTTGCGTACGGCGAGATGGCCGCCCTTGCGGTCCGATGACGTCCGACGACAGGCCTCGACGGCGAATGGCGCACCGGTGGAGACGAACCAACCGGCGACTCGAGGCTCCGGGACCGCGCCGAGGTTGTCGGAATTGGACACGAAAGCCTGCCGGAAGCCCGCGTCCAGCAGTGCGCGCAGGGCGCCCGACGTGGCCAGTGCGGTGTACAGGTCGCCGTGGCCGGGCGGGCACCAGGCGAGCTCCGGGTTCTGCGGCCACTCCACCGGCATCAGGTCGTCGACGAGCAGCTTCGGCTCCTGGTTCTGCAGGAAGTCGAGCGGCAGGCCTTCGACCGCGAGACCGGGGTGACGAGTGAGCGCGTCGAGGCTGTCGCGGCGGGTGCGGAAGCTGTTCATGAACATGACCGGCAGCCGGACTCCGAAGCGCTCACGGACCGACAATGCCTGCGCGGCGATGAGATCCAGGAACGTCATGCCGTCGTGTACCTCGACCAGAGACTTGGCCCGATCCATGCCCATCGACGTACCCAGACCACCGTTGAGCTTGAGAACAGCGGTGTCGCGCAGCGCGGCCTGTGCCTCCTCCTCGGCGATGTCGACCTCATCGAGTCGTTGCAGAGACGAGACCGGCTCGATGTCCTCTTCGGCGAGGGTTCCGGTGTCGCCGTCCTCTAGCAAACGGTAGTAGTGAGCGAACACCCGGACCGCTCTCTCGTGCACTCCGGCGTCCTGCATCAACGCGCGCGCGGCGTTCAATCCCTCTGTGCTCATGCCTTCGCATGCTAGGCGAAGTTGCCGGGCCCTACCGTTGAGGCGTGAGTCCCGTCGACCCCGATGCCGTGGCGACACAGAAGGCCAGGATGCGCTCGTCGCTGCTCGGCCGGCGCCGGGAACGTCGGCCGGTGGACCTGGTCGACGATGCGATGGCGATCACCGACAGGGTGCTGAGAACTCCCGAGATCCTGCGTGCAGCGGTCGTCGCCTGTTATGTGTCGGTAGGCACCGAGCCCGGAACGGGACGGCTGCTCGAACCGCTCAGCGGCCTCGGGAAGCGGGTGCTGCTGCCGGTGCTGGGTTCCGACAACGTCCTGGACTGGTCTGCCTACTCCGGTGAGCACGCACTGGCGAGTGCCGGTCGCGGCCTGGTCGAGCCGGTCGGTCCGCGGCTCGGCGCCGATGCGCTGGCGAGCGCCGAGGTGGTGCTGGTTCCCGCGCTGGCAGTCGACCACCGGGGCGTGCGCCTCGGCAGGGGGGGAGGCTCGTACGACCGGAGCCTTTCCCGACTGGAGCCGGGCACCTGGGTCTGCGCCCTGATCTACGATGACGAACTGCTCGAGTCGGTGCCCGCGGACATGCACGACCGCACAGTCGACGCGGTTGTCACTCCCACGCGAACCCTTCGACTGCCACTGCGTCGGCCACCGACTCGGTCGCGTCGAGGCGAACCCTTCTAGCCCACGCATAGGGCGCCGGCTGCCGTCAGCGCGCCGGGTGCAGCGTCAGCGTGTCCTCGGTCGCAGCGTCCACGGCGTCCCGGCCGAAGACCCACGGCCACGTCTCACCGTCAACCCACATGGCGGTCTGGTCGTCATAGTGCGAGTCGAACGCGTGACCGGATGCGCCGGTGAGGTTCACCCAGCGGGAGTCATCAAGCTCGCCGAGCGAGACGACCATCCGCATCGACGGGACGACGTTCGCCTCATACCCGTCCGCGGCGTCCCAGCTCGTCGCATCGACGACAGACGACCCACCACCGAGCTGGAAGGGTCCACGATTGAAGAGCCACTCGACCACGCCGATGCCCGAGGTGCCGAGAGTCCCGTTCGTCAGCTCGAGGGTGTGCTGATGCCCCCAGGTCCAGTCGTCGGTGTCGCGGGCCTGCAGGCGGGTCAGCTCATCACGGGCATCCGTCATCGCCTGAGCAAGAATCTCATCTCGCGTCTCGAGGTTGCCGGTCGTGTTCACGTCGTCCCAGAAGCGCGACGCAGGGTTGTCGAGAAGGGAGGCGACGACCGCGAACCACCGGTCCCCACCGTCCGGCCAGACCGACTCGGGCAGCTGGTCGTGGAAGGTCAGCGCGAGCAGGTTGCGCCAGACCGCGTTGAAGTAGGCCGCCGCGCCGGAGTCAGCCGGCTCGGTGAAGTCCCAGCCACGCAGAGTCCGCTGGCCCTGCCTGGCGAACTGCGAGTCCAACCGCACGGCGAGGAGATACGGCACCAACCGGGCGGCATTGGCGTTGTAGGTGTCGTTCTGCATGGCCTCCATGTCGTCGACTGTGATGTCGGAGTCGCTGCTGATCCGGTCGATGATGCGCTGGCTGCGGTATCCGTAGTCCCAGGAGTCCCCCAGGTAGTAGGGATATCTTGTTGTGTCAACCGGGGCTTGGTTGGCCGTGACTACGAACCCATCCTGCGGGTCGAGGATGCTGGGCAGCGCGCTGAACGGTACGTAGCCCGTCCAGTCGTACGCGGGATCCCACCCCGGCGACGGCCAGTCGCCGTGGCCGGTGCGCCGGATCGGGATCCGTCCCGGGGCCTGGTAGCCGATGTGCCCGGCCGTGTCGGCGTAGACGAGGTTCTGAGCCGGTACGGCGAAGTCGGCCGCCGCGTCACGGAAGGAGTCCCAGTCGTGCGCCTGGTCGAACTCGAAGATCGCATCGGCGGTACGGGTGGGCCGCAGCGCGGTCCACTGCAGCGCCACCGCGTACCCGCGCCCCCGCGACGGAGCGCCGGACGACACCGGAGCCTGCTGCCCGACGTCGGCCAGCTCATCGGAGACATCGGACAGGTTGGGGACATCAGAGATGATCGGACCATGGTCGGTTGACCGGATGGTAACGGTCACCGGGTCGTCGGCTCCCGCGACCATGATCGTCTCCTCGCGAGCCTTCAGGGCCACCTGGCGTCCGGCCCGGAGATACGAGTCACCAGTGACCTTCTCCAGGTAGAGATCGGTGACGTCCGGGCCCAGGTTGGTGAACCCCCAGGCCACCTTCTCGTTGTGGCCGATCACCACGCCGGGGAGCCCGGCGAAGGTGAAACCGG
>JBKPNJ010000088.1:0-8501 GCA_046732575.1 Actinomycetota bacterium | reverse complement strand
ATCCGCGACGAGCTGACAGCACCGATGGGCGAGCAGTTCCTCACCTACCTGAAGGACCCGTTGGCGCTGAACGGGATCTCGTCCTGGAAGGGCGAACCTGTCTGGCACCTGATCGCGGGACGAGCCTGGCCCACCGTCGTCCTGCTGGGGACGACGACCGTGCTCGCCGTCGTCATCGGCATCTGGGTGGGCATCAAGGCGGGCTGGAGCCGCGGCAGTCCGTTCGACAGGATCTCGACCGGGGTGACGTTGCTCTTCTACGCCACCCCGGAGTTCTGGCTCGGGCTGCTGCTGATCATGCTGTTCTCGAGCGGCCTTGGACCGTTCCCCGCTATCTTCCCAACCGGCGGTGTGATCGACGCAGGACTGAAACCCCTGTCGATCGACGGCATCAAGAGCATCGCCGACCACACTGTGCTGCCCGCGTCGGCGCTCGCGGCCGTCTACCTCGCGGAGTACTCGCTGATCATGCGGGCCTCGCTGGTGGACGAGCTGGGCCAGGACTACCTGATGACCGCCCGGGCCAAGGGACTCATGGACCGGGCCGTGCGCCGCCACCATGCCGTGCCCAACGCCTCCCTTCCTACCATCACGCTCATCTTCTTGAACATCGGCTTCATCATCGGCGGCGCGATCACGATCGAGACCGTCTTCTCCTACCCGGGGCTAGGCCTGCTGACCTATGAAGCGGTCCTTGAGCAGGACTACGTGCTGATGCAGGCCTTGTTCCTCGTCTTCACCGTGTCCGTGATCGTGTCGAACATCGTCGCCGACATCACCATCGCGATCATCGATCCCAGGATCCGGACATGAGCGGATCCGGGGCGACAGCGCCGGTGCAGCGGTCGAACGGTGTCTCGTCGCGCGCGATCGCTCGGGCACGACGGAAAGCCTCTCTTAAGCGATTCTTGTTGGCCTTCGGGCGGCAGCGCGCCGGAGTCGCCGGTGTGGCCATCCTGCTCGCCTTCATCGCCGCGGCGCTGCTCGCGCCGGTGCTGTTCCCCAGCGACATGCTCGACGTCACCAAGACCGTTCACAACGATAATCTGGCGCCCCCCGACAGCCAGTTCTGGTTGGGGACTGACGAGAACGGACGGTCGGTTCTCGCGGTACTGGCATGGGGGGCCCGTACCTCACTCACTGTCGGGCTGGCGGCGTCGTTGATCTCCATGGTCCTGGGGACGCTGACCGGGATCGGCAGCGGCCACTATCGAGGTCTGTTCGGCAGCCTGCTGCAGAGGCTCACCGACTGGTTCCTGGTCATCCCGTTCATCCCGCTCGTCGTGGTGCTCGCGGCCGTCCTCGGACAACGCGGTCTTGGCGCAATCATCCTTGTCCTCGGGGTGACGTCATGGCCCGGCACCGCGAGGCTGGTGCGGGCCCAGACCTTGAGCGTCGAAGGGCGGCCGTATCTCGAGCGCGCGAGGGTGCTCGGTGACAGCGACTGGCAGCTGATGACCAAGCATGTGCTGCCCAATGTGATGCCGTTGGTGATCGCGAACACGACGCTGACGGTCGCGATAGTCATCCTTTCGGAGACGACGTTGTCCTTCCTGGGCCTCGGTGACCCGTTCACCGACTCGTGGGGGACGATGCTGGACAAGGCGACGAATGCGGGGGCCATGTCCATCGGTGCTTGGTGGTACGTGCTGCCACCGGGCATCTGCGTGATCATCATCGTCTTGGCCTTCACGTTGATCGGGCGGACGCTCGAGGTCGTTCTCAATCCCCGGCTGGGAAGTGAGTGACGTGTCCCTGCTGGAGATGAGGGATGTCCATCTGACCTACTCCACGGTTGAAGGGCCGGTCCCCGCGGTGCGGGGTGTTGACCTGTCGGTCGATGCCGGCGAGGTCGTAGGAGTAGCGGGGGAGTCAGGTTGTGGCAAGTCGTCGCTCGCCTCGACCGTGCTGCGCCTGTACCCCAAATCGGCACGATGCAGTGGTGAGGTCCGCCTCGAGGGCGAAGACGTCCTCACGATGTCGTGGGGTCGCCTACGCGCGGTACGGTGGGGTGAGGCTGCCGTCGTCTTCCAGGGCGCCCTGCACTCGCTCAACCCGATCCAGCGGATCGGCAGGCAGCTGGCGGAGCCGATACTGCTGCACGACAAGTCCGCTGACGCCAAGTCCGCCGCGGCCAAGGTGAGGGATCTGCTCGGCCAGGTCGGGTTGCCGCCTCGACATGCCGAGGCCTACCCGCATCAGCTGTCAGGAGGGCAGAAGCAACGGGTGATGATCGCCCTGGCGCTCTCGTGCGACCCACGGGTCCTGATCGCCGACGAGCCTACGACCGCGCTCGATGTGATGGTGCAGGCCCAGATCCTCGATCTGCTGACGGGAATCGCCCGGGCGCGCTCGATGGCTGTCCTGATCATCAGCCATGACCTCTCGGTGCTCGCCACCACCTGCGACCGGGTGGCGGTGATGTACGCCGGGCGGATCATCGAGCACGGCCCGGCCAAGACCGTTTTCGACAAACCCGAACATCCGTACACCCGTGCACTGTCGGGGGCCTTTCCCGTGATCGGCGACCCGACGTCGAGGTACGCGCCATCTGGCCTGCCCGGTGACCCGCCCTTCCCCGGTGACCTGCCCAGCGGATGCCCGTTCCATCCCAGGTGCCCCTCCGCCCTACCGGTGTGTCCCACCGTCGACGTCCAGCTGCTGCCCGCAGGTCCCGGTCGCGCAGCGGCGTGCGTCCTGGTCGACCAGGGAGTGGCGGCCGGATGAGCGCGGCGATGCCGCTGGACGACGTGCCGATCGAGCACCCGGTGTTGGAGGTCGAAGACCTGCAGGTCACGTTCCGGGGCCGCGGCGGGGGGACGGCTCGGGCGGTCGATGGGGTCAACCTGGCCGTGGCCAGAGGTGAGATCGTCGCCCTGGTCGGCGAGTCCGGCTGTGGCAAGACCACACTCGCTCGGACGATCCTCGGGCTGGAACGCCCCGCGGCCGGCGAGGTCCGCTACGAGGGCAGCCCGCTCGAGTACGGCTCGCGCGCCTTGAAGGCCTACCGCAAAAACGTCCAGCTGGTGCTGCAGGACCCTACCGGCGCCCTCAACCCCCGTCATACCGTGTACGAGGCTGTCGCGGAGGGACCTCGAGTGCACCGGATGCACGACGAGCCCGGCCGCGTCGTCCGGGCCCTGAGCCAGGCAGGCCTCCGGCCGCCCGAGCGCTTCTTCCTCCGCTATCCGCACGAGCTGTCCGGTGGTCAGCGCCAGCGCGTCGTGATCGCCGGCGCGCTGGCTCTGGACCCTCAGGTCATCGTCGCCGATGAGCCGGTCAGCAGCTTGGACGCGTCCGTGCGTGGGGAGATACTGGCGCTGCTCCTGCGGCTGCGGCAGGAGCTCAGCCTGACGCTGCTGGTCGTCACGCACGACCTGGGCCTGGCATGGAACATCGCCGACCGGGTTGTCGTGATGTACCTGGGGCGGGTGGTCGAACAGGGCGTCACCGAACAGGTGCTCAGCGAGCCGCAGCACCCGTACACCCGAGCGCTGCTGTCGGTAGTGCCGGAGATGGAGCAGATCGAGCCGATCGTGCTCGCCGGTGAGACTCCCGATCCCACCCGCATCCCGGAAGGGTGCCGTTTCCACCCGCGCTGTCCCGCGCTCGCGACCGGGGAGGCCGAGCAGGCCGGGATCGTTGACAGCTGCCTGCACTCACAGCTGCCGGTGCTGGCCGCGGCCGGGCACAACGCGGCGTGCTGGCTGGCGCTGCCCGCACCGGACCGCGAGCCTTCGTCGCTGTGAACGCTGGCTGACCGGGCTCTCTTCAGAGTATGCTTACTGACTCATGAGTCAGTAACTCGCTAGGCGTGCTGGAGGGCAGGATGACCGCGACAGGCGAGCCCGCGGCCACCGGGCTCCAGCCGGCCCTCCCGAAGCCGATGTACGTCGACCACGCGCATTGGGAGCTCGAACGTGAGCGGGTCTTGTTCGCCTCCTGGTTCTGTGTCGGACGGCTGGCCGACCTCGAGCTCGACCGGCCCGAGCGTCTGGCCGTGGTCGAGGTGGCGGGGGAATCGGTGCTGGTGACCGCCGACGGCTCCGGAAAGCTCCATGGGGCTTACAACGTCTGCAGGCATCGCGGCTCCCAGATCGTCCCGGTCGCTCCGGGCGACTCAGCGCCACCGCCGTGTGCGACCCGCTCGCTGCGCTGCCCGTACCACTCGTGGACCTATGACCTGTCGGGGCGGCTGCTCAAGGCCCCGCACACCGAAGCGGTCGCCGACTTCGACCCCACAGCGTTCGCGCTGGCACCCGTTGCCGTCGACGCCTGGGCGGGCTTCTGCTTCGTGCACCTGTCGCCGGAGCAGGCGCGCCCACTCGCTGCCGAGATGGACGGCTTCGGCACCCGCCTGCAGCGGTACCCGCTCGCTGACCTGGTCGGCGCCCGGCGTTTCGTCTACGACGTCAGGGCGAACTACAAGGTGCTGGCCGAGAACTACAACGAGTGCTACCACTGCGGCCCGGTGCACCCGGAGCTTTCACGGCTTGTGCCGGCCTTCGCCGGTGGGGGATCTGATCTCGACTGGGAGGACGGCGTCCCGCACCGCGAGGGCGCGTGGACATTCACGATGAGCGGGACCAGCTCACGACAGCCGTTTCCCGACCTGGACGAGTCCGAGCGGGTACGGCACAAGGGCGAACTGGTCTACCCCAACCTGTGGCTGTCCTGCTCCGCCGACCATGTGACCGCCTACACCCTGTGGCCGCTCGCCGTGGACCGTACGCGGGTCGTGTGCGACCTGCTCTTCGCTCCCGACGAGGTGGCGCGTCCGGGGTTCGACCCGGACGACGCGGGCGAGTTGTGGGACCTTGTCAACCGGCAGGACTGGGCGGTGTGCGAGTCGGTTCAGCGCGGGATGAGCTCACGCAGCTACCGGCAGGGTTGGTTCGCACCGATGGAGGACCTGAGCGCAGACATCAGGCGCTGGCTACTGCCGCTGCTGGGTGCGGATGCCGGTCCAACAGAGGAGCCGGCCGATGACTGAGCAGGTCGATTACGTCGTCGTCGGGCTCGGGGCGCTGGGCAGCGCGGCCGCGTACCAGCTGGCCAAGCGCGGGGCCGCCGTCGTGGGGCTGGAGCGGTTCTCACTCGGCCATGACCGGGGCGCGTCCCATGACACCTCCAGGATTCTGCGGCACAGCTATCACACGCCCGGATATGTCCAGCTGACCCTCGACGCCTACCGCGATTGGGCCGACCTGGAAGCCGACAGCGGTGAGCAGCTGGTCACCACGGTCGGCGGCCTCGACCTGTTCCCACCGCACGCGGCCATCCCCATCGCCGACTACGTCGACTCGATGACCGCCGTTGGGGTCGACTTCTCGCTTCAGGACGGCGACGCCGTGAAGCGCCGCTGGCCACAGTTCTCGCTGCCGCGGGGAACCGTTGCGCTGTTCCAGGAACGGGCATCGATCGTGCCCGCGGGTCGCGGCACCGCGGTCATGCAGGCGATGGCGAGCCGCTACGGTGCCTCGCTTCGCGACCGGTCGCGGGTCACGGGGCTGGCGGACCTCGGCAGCAGAGGCGTCGAGGTGCGGACCGGCGCCGCTGTCTACCGGTGTCGGCGGCTCATCGTCTGCGCCGACGCGTGGACGAACGACGTCATCGCAGACGTCGACTGGAGGGTGCCACTGACTGTCACGCTGGAGCAGGTGACCTACTTCCAGCCAGCCGAGCCGCGGCAGTTCGAGCCCGGCCACCTTCCACTGTGGATCTGGATGGATGATCCGTCGTTCTACGGGTTCCCCTGCTACGGCGAGCCGACGGTCAAGGCGGCTCAGGACTGCGGCGGCGCGGAGGTTTCTGGTGACGAGCGTCCGTTCGAGCCCGACGTGCAGCGGCTGACGCAGCTGGCGGACTTCATGGATCGTATTCTTCCCGGGTCAGGACCCCCGGTCCGTTCGAAGACGTGTCTGTACACGCTCACGCCGGACAGGGATTTCGTTCTCGGCCCCATACCCGGACATGCGGCAGTTCTGGTGGCGATGGGCGCAGCGCACGGTTTCAAGTTCGCGCCCACGATCGGGCGTCTGCTCGCAGATCTCGCTGTCGACGGCGGGACCGATGCGGACGTCACCCCGTTCCGGCTGGATCGTGCGGCGCTGACCGAGCCGTCGCAAACCGTGAGCTGGCTGGTGTGAGATGACAGCCGGTGTGGTGCAAGCCAGCCGCCGCTCAGGCCAGCGCTTGCGGGTCGATCCCCAGCTCGGTCGCTGTCGCCTCGCGTACCCATGCGCGGAGCTGCCTGCGCGTGAGGCTCCGGTAGACCAGGACGGCGACGGACAGACCGTCCAGCAGACCGCCGATTCGCGCCACGGTCGCCGCCGGGTCAGCGCAATGGAACTCGCCGTTCGAACGACCGTCGCTGACGACGTCCTGAAGCGCCTGCCGCCACCGGTCGTCGAGGCGACGCAAAGCGATCCGGATGGTCGGCTCCCGGAGGGCGGTCGACCACGCGTCGATCCACAGCGTCCAGCCCGGAGCCGAGCCGGTGGGTCCGTAGGCGGCGATCACACGGCGCAGGCGGTCCAGCGAGTCGTTGCCGCGTGCCAACGTACGGTCCAGACGAGCGAGGTCACGCTCGACGGCGAACTCCAGAGCAGCGACGAACAGCGCGTCCTTGGTGTCGAAGTGATAGAACACCAGGCCCGAGCTGACCCCCAACGCGCGCGCCACGTCGCCGACCCGGACCTGCGACATCCCGCGCGCCTCGATCTCAGCAATCGTCGCAGTGAGGATCTCCTCACGGCGTACCTCGACCGTTCGGCGCACCATGCCGGCAGACACTACCTGTGGAGACGGCCATGACCACTGCACTTCCGCACGCCGACCCCTCGCTGGGCCGACCTACACTCGATCCGGCACTGCTGGACCCGACGGGTCTCCATCCGGATGGCCTCGAGCTGGCGATGCAGCCGTTCGGCCGTTCGCGGATGCTGCCTGCGGCGGCATACACCTCGCCAGCGGTGTTCGACTGGGAGCGCCGCCACCTGTTCGCGGGCACATGGACGTGCCTGGGGCGAGAGCGGGAGCTGCGGTCCTCGGGTGACGCGGAGGTCAGCCAGCGGGCGGTGATGGTCGGAGACGTGTCAGTGCTGCTCACCTGGTCCGCTCAGGGCCTGCGAGCGTTTGCCAACACCTGCCGGCATCGAGGTCACGAGTTGCTGGCCGACGGGCAGTCGAACACCAAGAAGTCAATCGTCTGCCCCTACCATGCCTGGTCCTACGACATGACCGGGTCCATTCAGGCGGCGCCGGGCTATCGACAGCTCGAGGACTTCGACCCCGACGAGCACTCACTGGTGGAACTGCCTGTCGAGAACTGGCACGGATGGGTCTTCGCCCACGCCACAACGGACATCAGGCAGGGGCCACCGGTGAGCTTCGCCGCCCACATCGGGGCGCTCGAGGACATCGTCGCGCCGTACGCCCCTGAGAAGCTCGCGTTCGGTGAGAGCCACAGCTATGAGGTGGCAGCGAACTGGAAGGTCATCACCGAGAACTACCACGAGTGCTATCACTGCCCGCTGATCCATCCGGAGCTCTGCCAGGTCACTCCGCCGGGCTCGGGCGAGAACTACGAGATGCCCGGAGCCTGGGTCGGTGGCTGGATGGACCTCCGCGACGGTATGGCGACGATGTCGATCACAGGCGAATCCGACGGTCAGCCGATCGAAGGGGTTGACCCCCGCCGGGTGGAATATCTCGGACTGTGGCCGAACCTGTTGATCTCGCCCCACCCGGACTACGTGATGACGCATCGGATGGTGCCGCTTGCGCCTGACCGCACCTGGGTGGAGTGCTCCTGGTACTTCCCGGACGCGAGTATCGACCCGTCCTATGCGGTCAAATTCTGGGACATCACCAACCGACAGGACTGGTCAGCCTGCGAGTCGGTGCAGCGCGGACTCAACTCACCCCACTTCCGTCCGGGACTGCTGGGGCCGGACGAGGATGCCGTGCACCATTTCGTCACGATGGTGGGTCGGGGCTATCGCGGGCTTCCCCTGCACGAGGTCTAGGAAGGGCTCGCTTCCGGGTCCCGTTCGGTGCTCTGCATGACTTCCCGCTGGGCTCTGCCGACCGTGCTCTCATGGAATCGGGCCGGGGGGATCCAGCGAACCTTCTCGGGCCGAGGTTGCTTGCGCCATTGCGGGTCGGGCCGATCGTAGTTCGCAGGCTCCGTGGTGTCACCGGGGTTGTCGTCTTCCCACGGGTCGATTCCCTTGAACCAGCGATCCATGGTCTGAGGGTAGTCGAGCGAATGCATTGTGTCCTTCATACCGTCGACCTATGGGAGGGAGTGGCGTGGCTCATCACTGCCGGTGCCGCTGAACGTCAGTGGGCAATCCTTTTGGAAATAAGGTGTTTTCGGGTTGTGGATGGTGGGTTGGTTGTCGGTGGGTGGGTTTAGTGTGTACGTGTGTTCGAGTTGGGGTTGGGGTCGCTGCCGCCGGGTGCGGAGCTGGCGTCGGCGGTGGCCGCACTGGAGG
>JBKPNJ010000087.1:0-11580 GCA_046732575.1 Actinomycetota bacterium | reverse complement strand
CCACCGCCGCGCTACCGGTCCCGGCCACCCGCGGCGTCGCCGTGTTCACCGACGCCCCACCAACCGGCGCCGTCACCACAACCACCGGCCCACTGATGTCAACAGTGAACGTCACCGCCGCACTCGAACCCGTGTTGCCGTTGATGGTGTTGGTCTGAGATGCGATCGCCGTATACGTGCCGGGGGCCAGGGCGGTGGAGCTGGTCGCCGACCAGGTCCCGCCGGAGGCAGTTCCACTGAGGGTCTGGGCCAAGGTGCCGGTGATGTCCGTACCGGCATAGACCTTGACCGTCACCGCATTCGAGTCTCCGGTCGCGGTGCCGGCGGCGCCCGAGAAGGTGGGCTGTGCGGTCTTCACCGTGGATCCGGCGGTCGGGCTCGTCAAGGTGACGGCGGACACTGTGGAGTTGACGGTGAAGGTAGAAGGAACGCTGTGACCGGTGAGGCCTCCCGCTGTCTGCTGAGCCGTGACGGTGTATGTTCCGTCGGCCAGCGGCTGCGACGGTGTCACCGACCAGTTGCCGCTGGAGTTGGCGGCGTTGAGCGTCGCCGCCGGGGTGCCGTTCGCGTAGCTGCCGGGGTAGATCGCCACCGAGACGGCTCCGCCACCCGGTGCTCCGGTGCCGGTGATGCTCGGGCTGCCCGATCCGGCGGTCGAGCCGGCGGCCGGGCTCGTCACCGCGACCACGGGGACGGTGCTACCGCCTCCCATGACCTCTGCGACGTCGCGGATCCGGGCGCCGGCCGGTGCGCCGTTCTGCATCCAGTCCAGGAATGCCGTCAACGTGGCGTCGTCCACGGTCCGGTAGCCGTTCATGCAGGTGGCGTAGGCGGGGTCTGCCTGGTAGCAGACCACGTGGAAGACCAGCTGCACCCATCCTCCACCGTGCAGCGCGGCCGCGTTCACGGAGTCCTGGAGTGACTGCAAGGTGATCGGCCCGTTGTACGTCGTCCCCAGAGCCCGGGTGGCGTAGGCGTCGCGGGGCGGCTCTGTCTCGGCGTAGTTCGGGCCGGCGGCGGAGACGCTGCCGCCGGTGCGCCCGGACTGGTAGCCACACGCCTGGACGATGCCCTCGGCCTGGGCGTCGAACGCCGCCTCGGGATAGGCGAAGCTCACCGGGTTGAGTCCCTGCGCGAACAACCGTGCCCGGTCTGAGCACACCTGGCGGTACGCGGTCGCGTAGTCGATTCCCTTCAGGTTGACGTGGTCGAGGGTGTGGCCGGCGACGTCGTGGCCGCTGGCCGCCAGGTCGGCTATCTGCGTCCAGGTCATCGCGCCGGCGTCGCCCCGGTCGACGTCTCCGGTCGGGATGTACCACGTCGCGTGGGCGTTGTGGCTGGTCAGGATGCTCTTCGCCTGGTACTGCGTCTTGAGGCCGTCGTCGAACGTCAGCGAGACGTCGGTGGTGCGGGCCGGGAGCGGTGGCTGCGCCGGCGCGCCCATCACGTCCCGGACGGTCTTGACGCTGACACCGGCCGGGGCGCCGTGCTGCAGCCAGTCCAGGAATGAGGAGAGCACCGCATCGTCGATCGGCTTGGAGGTCCCCATGCAGGTCGAGTAGGTGGCGTCGCCCTGGTGGCATACCTGGTTGAACGCGAACGGCAGCCAGCCGCCGCCCTGGTCGGCCGCATTGGTCACGGCGGTCTTGAGCGTCGTGAGGCTGATCGGCCCTGACGGGAGTGAGGCGGCCCTGACCGCGAAGGCGTCCTTGGGCGGCATCGTCTCCGCTGCCGGGTTGTTCGAGGAGACCAGCCCGCCGCCCTGGCGTGCGGACACGTATCCGCAGTCCTTGACGACGGCCTCGGCGGCGGCGTTGAACGCACCGAACGGGTAGTTGAAGCTCTGTGGGTCGTACCCGAGCTCAGCCAGCCGCTGGCGGTCGTCGCAGACCTGGCTGTGCTTGTAGGCGGAGTCCTGCGCGGGGTCGCTGAAGTAGGTCTGGGTGAGGTCCTTGTGGTCCTTGCCCATCCCCCCGATCTCGTTGCCGTCCTGGTTGAGCAGGTCCAGCTGCCACGACGCCATGTATCCGGAGGCTTTGCTGTCGACCCAGCTGCTGACCACGTAGAAGGTGCCGTGCATGTTGTGGGCACTCAGCACGGGTCGGGCGTTGGTGTACTGGGTGACGATGCCGTCGTTGAACGTCAGCGAGACGGTGGTGGGGTCGATGGGCAGCGGCGGTGGGGTGGGGGCACCCAGCACGTCACGCACCGTCTTCACCGAGGTACCGACGGGTGCTCCTCCCGCCTGTCCCGTGTTCTTCAGCCAGTCCAGGAACTGGCCCAGCACGACGTCGTCGATCGGCTTCGACGAGCTCATGCAGGTGTTGTACGTGCTGGTCCCCTGGTGGCAGACCTGCGTGAACGTGATCGGGACCCAGCCCCCACCGTGTGTCGATGCGCCGTTCACCGCGGCCTGCAGAGTCGAGAGCGTCATGGCGCCGGCGGGAATGTTCGCGGTGCGTATCGAGAAGGCGTCGGAAGGCGGCATGGTCTCGGCGTACGGGGTGACCGTGGCGGATAGGCCCCCGACGTTGCGCGCCGCGAGGTACTGGCATCCGCGGACTATCGACTCCGCCGCAGCGTTGACCGCCGCCCCCGGGTAGGCGAACGTCTGCGGGTCCACGCCCATGGCGATCAGCCGCTGCCGGTCGTCGCACACCTGTGCCTGCTTGTAGGCGGAGTCCTGCGCGGGATCGGTGAAGTAGGTCGCGGTCAGGCTCTTGCGGTCCTTGCCCATGCCGCCGATCTCGTCACCGTCACGGAACAGCGTGCGCAACTGGCCAGAGGACATGCTCGAGTTGCTCCCGGCGTCGACCCATCCGCTGGCAACGTAGAACGTCGCGTTCAGCGCATGGGACTGCAGCAGGGGACGGGCGTAGCTGTACTGGCTGGTGTGGCCGTCGTTGAACGTCAGCGAGACGACGGTGGAGGTCGCCGCCGCGGCGCTGGGAGCCAGCGGCGCCATCGTGAGCGCCGCCGTGCCTGCCAGCGTCAGACACGTCGTCACGGCGGCCCGCCAGTGGTGTCGCCGGTGCTGAGAGACGGACATGTTTTTTCCTCGCTGGCTCAGACGCACAGAGCGCATCCGGTCCGGTGACCGAGGGTCCGTGCCTACAGGCGGAAACTAACACCACGGTGTGTGACGAAAATGCGTTTTGCCGAATTATGACTAAGCGAATTCGGGGCAATACGGAATGTGCATCGTCGTTATTGTGATCAACGAACCGTAGAACCTGCGGGCATTTAGCACGCAACGTGACTGGAGCCAATACGGGCGGTGATTGTGCCCTGGCAGGCCCGCTTTTCTCTTCCATCACGTCCGGCTTCCCCACCCGGCCGTTCCGGCCTGGAAGCCCAGCGCCGGCGGCACACTGAGATGTCTCAGCCGTTGCGGAGCGGAAGGGGGTCCTCGCTGACGCACTCGAGGGAGGACCAGCACACCGGCCGCAGCATCGGCCAGATGACCTCCAACCACGTGTGGTTCCTCCACTCGGCCCTGACGTTGCGGATGTAGTCCCTGGCCGCTGCGTCCTTCCACGCCCCCGAGTACCAGGAGCCGACGCAACCCCAGAGCTGGCCGGGACCGTAGTCGTGCCGCCCGGAGTGATCGAGCCACAGCTCCCATCCCTCGAGACAGCCACGCAGATACGCACCCACGTAGTCCACGGCGTAGGCAGTCGAGTCTCTGCTGAAGGGGAAGGTGCCGTTCTGGTTCCCCGGCATCCGGCCCCAATCAGGGTCCTGCCAGGCCATGATGCCCATCATCGAGAACGTCTTCGGGCACAGCCCGTCCCCGTAGTCCTTCTGGTAGTCGTAACCGAACGCGGCCAGACCATCGCAGAAGATCCGCGTCTCACGGTCCGCACGGGGGAACATGTCGCCGCAGCCCCATGTGCTCACGCACTTACCGGAGCCATAGGTCGCGTACTGGTGCCACGTCGACTCGCGAACGGCGATTGCCCGCAACAGGTTGTCCGGCAATCCCCACTTGCAGGCCCCCCACTGGAGAATCTCGTCTGTCGTGCCCCGGAACTGGCCGTCCACACGTGGCAGCAACCAGTGGTCCCAGCGCGGGTCGTACGCGCCAGAGGTGTTGCGCGGTCTGATCGCCAGCGCCCGATGGACTGCCGCGGCGTTCGGCATCACGTTGTTGCGCTTGGTATTGACAGGTCGAGGCTCCCACGTCGAACGGTGAAGCCGCGTCGCACACTCACTGTCGGCCGGCAACGTTGCCCACGAGCCGGCCGGAAGGAGGGAGAAGTAACCTTGTGCGCGAGGTGGCGCGGCCGACACCGCTGCCTGTGGCCCGGGCCGGCCCACGATGCCGGCGCTGCCCGCCACGGAGAGCAGGCTCACCCCGACCACCGTCACAAACGCGATTCGTCGGGTGCGCTCCCGCCGGGCGGCCGCGGACACGCGTGATCGCCACTGTGAGAGTCTCGAGCGGGTGGACATCAGCTGCCGCGCGCCGGCTCCACCGGTTCGGACTCGCGGGACGTGGCGGTCGCTTCGGGCTCCGGCGCCAGCGACAGCGCCGCCGAGCCTTCGGCGGAACGCCGCGATCGGCCATGCCGGCCGGGGTCATTGGACACCACGCCCAGGATCGAGTCTCTGACATGACTCAGCAGCGACACAGCCGACGCTGCGCCCGACCGGGAACCATGGCGCGCGTCGACGACCAGGATCAACGCATCGACCTGGTCAGCAATGCAGGCTGTCTCAGGACTGCCGATGACCGCTGGAGAGTCGATGATGACCAGCACGTCGCTCACCACCAGGCGCTGCAGCAGCCTGTCGAAGTCGTCGACGTTCAGCAGCGGCTCATCCAGTCGTGCGGGGCTTCCAGCGGTCAGCACCTGCAGACCTGGGACGCTTGTGGGATGCACCGCCTGTGCCAGGGAGGATGTCCCCCGCAGCACGTCACGGAGTCCGGGTCGTCGGTTGAATCCGAGGTACTGACGCGTGGCCGGGTCGCCCACTTCCGCTGATACGAGAATGACCCGCCGACCGACCGCGGCGAACGAGGAGGCGAGGGTGACCGCGACCATCGTCGTTCCCGACCCCTTTGATGGGCTCGTGACGAGCAGCGTGCCGGCCTTGTTGGCGTCAAGCCTGTGAAGGACGTGCGCAGCGAGGTGGCCGAACGCCTCGGCACCAGGAGGCGCGTACCCGGTGAGCACGCCCGGCTCGTCGAGAGCGGCTGTGTCCAGGGAAGGCAGTGATCCGAGCACCGGGAGGCCGGTCTGCCACTCGATGTCGCGGGCTCCCCGAAGCCTGCCCGACAGACGGTCCCAGACGTACGCGCAACCTATGCCCACAGCGATGCCGACAAGGAGTGCCACACCGAGCAACAGGGGGTAGTTGGGCTCAACCAGGCTGGGTTTGGACGGTCTCGAGATCTGATTCGCGACCTCGGGCCCGTCGGACCCGGTCGGCGGCGCGGACGCTCCGCCGGACTCGGCGCTGGCCGTCTCCCGGTTCCGGTAGGCGACGTAGGCGTCGGTGAAGACCTGGACGCGATGGCGCGCCGCAGCCGCGTTGTCGGCGGAGTACGAGAAACGGAGGACCGTTGTGTCGACCGGGACGCTCACAGAGAGACCGGCAGACGCCTTCTCCGGGGGGTTCACCCCGAGCGCTGCCGCCGCCAGGTCCCTGACGTCACCGGACAGAGCTGTGCTCTTCTCGGTGCCCATGGTGGGTGCGACCGGGGCGCCTCCTCCGATCGACTCGGGACCCACGACGACCTCTGTGGTGGAGACATAGTGCTTCGGGCCCAGCAGGGCCCCCAGCCCGGTGCCAGTCATCGTCAGCAGTGTCACCACGATCACGATGGGCAAGTATGTGCGCAGAAGCTGCGGACGCCGCGAAGCTGGCTCCATCAGCGTGGCTCCCCTCGGTTCCGCTCCGCGGAGCGGCTAGGCGTCGTCGTCGCAGTCATCGGGCAGCAGCCAGACCGTGAGGCCCGTCGCCGGCCGGGGCGACGACTGAGCCGTGGCCGACAGCAGGCGAGCGGTCATCGGGTCTCGCGCGACCACTCAGGGTCAAGGCGAGAAGCGTGAACATCAGGTCCGCTGAGCCGCGGTAGGTCAGGTGTGGGTCGAACACCATGAGGACCGCGACGACGGCGACGGCGGTGAGTGCGGCAAGTGCAGCGACGGACCTCCAGGAGTTCAGTGGCCGAGCTATCGGCAGCGTCAGCCGGGCGGAGACGACGATGAAGTAGAGAAACGACGCCAGGAGGAGCACGCCGCCGCCCCAGAGAAGCCACACGTACCCGCTCTCGATCCAGACGAAACCCGTGGCCTGGCTGCTGACCGGGACACGTGCCGACGGCCGAACCCCCAGCAACGCGTTCGACCCATCGAGCAGGTGGGGCAGGAAATACGTCTCGAGGTTGCGCCAACGCCCGATCCAGCTCGCGGGAAGACCCGAGACGGACTGGAAGCCCTCGAGGCGGTGGGCCACCACCGGCCACATCACGGCCACCGCGATAGCCACGCCGAACGGCGCGAAGATCAGGAGGCGCAGCCGGCGGAGCACAGCTGCCAGGCAAACGATGGCGACGAGCAGGCCGAGGGCGCTGGAGAACTCAGCCGCCGCGAACGTGCCCAGCACGAAGACGGCCGCCGCGGCGCTGTACAGCACCACGTTCCGTCGCTCCTTCACGATCGCGCCGACAGCGATGGCCAGGTTGAAGGTGAGCAGGTCTGCCGTGGCAGCGGGGAGGGACAGCGTGGAGCTGCCCCGTGGAAGCGCGAGCGCGCCGGTGTATCCGTAAGGAGCGTAGAAGATCGCCAGGAACCCCCGAATGCCCAGGACGTCGAGAGACTGCAGCACAGCGATGCATCCCACGACGACCGCGGCCGCGAGTGAGATCTTGAGACACCGTCGGATCTGGTCGTCGGTGGTGACCGTCAGCCGGACGAGCGTGTAGATGCCGAGGTACTTCCACAGGACCAAGGAGTACGCGATGTCGTCACCCAGGATCGACTGGCCACGCAGGAACAGCACCAGGATCGGCACGATGGAGCTGGTGACGGCCAGCAGGACGAGCGCGCGCTCCACCGGCGCCAGGCGCGGCAGGACGAGCGGCGCCCCTGCCCTGAGCATGAACACGCCTCGGGTCAGGAGCACGCCGAACAGGAAGACCGCCAGGGCCTCATTCGGTCGAAGCACCGGTATCAGCGCTCCACGGTCGATCCCGACCACAAGCGGGGTGATGCCGACCACGAGATAGGCGGCGATGTGCGGTCGCATCCACACACCCCATGCCACGAGGGCCGCGCCGGCCAGCAGAACGCCCAGAAGTGGTTGCCTCGCCACCAGCACCCCGGCGCCGAGTGCGACGATGCCCGCGGCTACGGCGGCGACGGTGACGACGAGTGGGTCGTCACCCCTGGCTGCCTCGTTGATCGGTTGCTTCAGATCCATCGTCATGACGAGGTCTCCGTCACCGGTCGCGCCGGGACAGAACCCAGCATGCCCCCTCTCAGCCAGGACAACTCAGGCGATCGGAGCAGGGCCGCAACACCGATGAAGACCGCCAGCCCGACCACTCCGGCAGCCGCAAGCGCTGAGGCCCAACCGACCTCTCCGGGGGTTGACTCGTTCACGAGGTTGGCCACCAGCGCGGTGGGGCCCGTCATCGCGACCGAGGCAACCGCCGTCCGCAGCAGTGAGCCACGCAGCCGCTCACGACCCGCCGGAAACCGGCGTCGCAGCCGAACAAGAAGAAGCGTCGCGCCGACGAGGTTGGCAACACTGTAGGAGGCACCAGCGACACCGACGACGGCCTCGCCGTCCAGCCGCAGGGCACAGGCGCACAGGCACAGGCAGACGCCCGCCTGTGCGACCATCGCTACCAGCGGTGTGTGCGTGTCACCGGTTGAGTAAGCGGCTTGAGTCGCGAGAAAGAACGTGGACTGCCCGAGCAGGCCGACCGCCACCGCCGCCAGGGCCCAGGACACCATCGAGACCCCGGCTGTCGTGTCCATCCGTCCCACAGCGACGGTGTGTGCGATATATCCGGCGAGCGCCAGGTACCCGCACGCCGCGGGGATCGTCATGAACAGGGCCAGCCGCAGACCGCGGACGTATGTGTCGTGGAACTCCGCCCCGCGGTCGCTCTGGTACAGCCGCGATAGACGGGGCAGCAGTGCGAGCGCCACCGGCGTCGCTGCCAGAGCGATGGGAAGCGCATAGAAGTTCAACGCGATCTGCATCGCGATGGTGCCACCGGGCACACGCGAGGCCACCAGAAGCAGGGTGAGGACCTGCAGAGCGACAAGCCCCGACTGTGCAAGCGCAGGCAGGGAGCGTCGGATGATGCTTCGCACCTCGGGGTCGCTCCAACCGGCTCGCGGCCGCAGGGACACACCGCACCGGTAGGCGCCCCACCACTGCAACGTCGCATGGATCCCGACTGCGGCGGTGGACCCCAGCCCCAGCAGCAGCAGTCCCCCGGACGAGGTGGAGTCTCCGCCTTCGCCCGCACCGAAGTACAGCCTGAACAGCAGCAGGATCGCAATGATCGCGACGTTCTCGATGGCCGGGGCGGCAGCAGTCAGTGCGAATCTGTGCCGGGCGTTCATCGTGGCTGCAGACGTGCCGATGACCGCGTACCCGAGAACCTGCGGCATGACCATGACACCGAGCAGACCCGCCAGATGCACCTGTTCCCTGACGTCCACATGGCTTGCGCCGATGCCCGTCAGGCTCAGAATGTGAGGCAGGAGTAGGACGACGAAGGGAGCGACGATCCCGAGTGCCAGCAGCGCGACGCCGAGGAAGCCCCCTGCGACCCGGCCAGGGCCGGTCGAGTCGGGTCCGTCCATGTGCGCGACAAGCGTGGGAACGAGCAGTGAGGAGAACAGCGAGCCAGCCAGGAACCCGTAGTAGACGAGGTTGGGAATCCCGTTCGTCAGCTGATACGTGTTGCCCAAGGCCGTCGGGCCGAGAATGGCTCCAATCGACAGTACCCGGGCAACTCCCGTCACCCTGCTCACCATCGTCCAGGCGCCCATGGTGAGGGAGTCCCTGGCCGCCCCGGCCCCGCTCGTCAGGTCGCGCTCGGCAAGTCTCGGTTCCGCCCCGTCGGACGCGTCCGGCGAAAGCCCGGACGTCATCTGTTCTCACCACGGAGCAGTGCAGGAACCGTCAGCAGCAGTATCTTGAGGTCTGTCCAGAAGCTGGAGTGGCTCGCGTACTCGACATCGAGCTCCACAGCGCGGAGCATCGTCAGGCGGTTGCGCCCGCTCACCTGCCACAGGCCGGTCAGACCGGGTGGAACCCGGAACCGCGGCTCCGCCCAGGCAGGCAGCAGCTCGAGCTCCCAGGGCAGGGCCGGACGAGGACCGACCAGAGACATCTCGCCTCGTAGCACATTCAGCAGCTGCGGAAGCTCATCGAGGCTGAGTCGGCGCAGCAGCGCACCTACCGGGGTGATCCTTGGATCGCGGTCGAGCTTGTACAGACCGTCCACACTGCTGATTTCGCCGGCGAGCATGCTGCGCACATACTCGCGATGCACCTCGTCGGAGCTGCCGCTTCGCATCGTCCGGAACTTGAACATCACGAACGGCTGGTGGTCTTTCCCGATACGGACCTGGCGAAACAGCGCGGGACCGGGGCTGGTCAACCTGATGACGGCCGCCACCACCAGCATGACCACGCCCAGCACGAGCAGGGCGGACACTCCTACTGCGAGATCGAGCAACCGCTTGGGCAGGCGGCGACGCGCCCACGCACCCGACGCCCGGCCGGTGCCGCGAGGACCGTTTCTCTGCCGGCCGGTGTGAGCAAAAGGCATCTCGGTGCCGCCCATCCTCAACCAGGCCGTAGTGCGAGGCGGACAGGGGCAAGGCGATGCCCGTCAGCCGGTGCCCTGCCACAACTGCTCCCGGTGGCGACGAGCGTCATGGGGCCTTGCGCCTTGCGGCAACCGCGTTGACCTCCGCGCAGACGACATCCACCTGCTCGGGCGGCATGTGCGGAGACAACGGCAGAGACAGGATCTCACCGGCCGCGTGCTCCGCCACTGGCAGCCCGGCCGTGGCGAATCCGGCATACGCCGGCACCAGATGGCAAGGCGTCGGGTAATGGATACCGGTTGCGATGCCTCGGCTCGACAGCTCCTCCCTGACCTGGTCACGTCGGCGGACCCGGGCGACCAAGAGATGGTGCACCGCGAGCGCGTCGTCGGCCTGCTCGACCAGGCGCGCGACCTCAGGATCGAGACGTCGCCGGTAGCGATCGACCAGCGATCGCCGCTGCTCGTTCCACACCTCCAGCCGTGGCAGTTTGGCGGACAGCACCACCGCCTGCAGCGCATCCAGACGGCTGTTCATCCCGAACGACTCGTGCTCATAGTGTCCGCCGCGGACGCGTCCGTGGTCCCGCAGGACGAACAGCCGGTCGGCGATCTCCGGGTCCGAGGTCACGATGGCCCCGGCGTCTCCGAAGGCGCCAAGGTTCTTGCCGGGGTAGAAGCTGAAGCAGCCGGCTCGGCCCACGGATCCGGCTCTCGCCGAGCCCCACCTCGCACCGTGTGCCTGCGCTGCATCCTCCACGACGTCGATGCCGAGGTTGGACGCGGCTTGCCAGAGTGACGTCATGTCCACCATCTGGCCGAACAGGTGTACCGCGATCACCGCCCGAGTGGCTGCTGTGGCCGCTGCCTTCAGGGACTCGTCAGTGATGAGGAGCGTGTCGGGGTCGACATCGGCGAATCGCGGCGTCGCCCCCGCCAGCACCACTGCCTCGACCGTGGCCACGAACGTATTCGCCGGTACGACCACGTCGTCACCGCGGCCGATCCCCATCGCCCGGAGCGTCAGGTGCAGCGCGTCGGTGCCGTTTGCCACACCGACGGCGTAGTCGGTGCCGCAGAACGCCGCCCACTCCTGCTCGAAACGGGTGACGGACTCACCGCCGATGAACTGTCCGGACTCCAGCAGCTCGTCCCATGCAGCCGTGATGTCGGGCTTCACCTCGGCTGTCATTCCGCCGATGTCGAGGAAAGGGATCACGGCAGGTCCGTCGCCGGGAGCGCGTAGTCGGCCGCGGCGTGCGACGGCAACGAGCCGCGTGCGACCTGCGAACGCTCTCTCACCTCATCCATCGCGATCGGTCGTCCCTCCGCCAGGGACCGTTGCGCGCATTCGAGGACTTCGACGACTGCAAGTCCGTTGGCGCCATCGGTCATCGGCCTGGTCCCGGACATGATGCTGTCCACGAAGTGCCGGTCCTCCACGACGAGAGGCTCGTTCATCGCCAGGTAGGGCGCCACGACATCGCCGTAGCGATATGACATCGGCGGGCGGGTGTCGTCTCCCACGCCGGGCTCCTCCTCCAACACGCCCTTGTCGTAGACACGGATTCTTTCCTCGGACGCCAGGTCGTTGTAGACGACCATCTTCTTGCTGCCGACGAGCGTCACTCGACGCACCTTGCACGGGTCCAGCCAGCTGACGTGGATGTTGGCGAAGACAACGGGAGCGTCGTACGACAGCCTCAGGTAGGCGACGTCCTCCAGGGAGCGATGCGCATGGCGCGAGGCCCACGACTGCACAGAGACCGGAG
>JBKPNJ010000086.1:0-13375 GCA_046732575.1 Actinomycetota bacterium | reverse complement strand
TATCCCCGGCGACCTGTGGTCGGGCAACGTCATCTGGGGATGCGACGGCAACGCGTGGGTCGTCGACCCGGCCGCCCACGGCGGCCACCGCGAGACCGACCTGGCCATGCTGGCCCTGTTCGGGACGCCGAACCTCGCTCGGATCCTGCAGTCGTATGACGAGGAGGCGCCGCTGGCAGACGGCTTCACGGCCCGGGTGCCGCTGCACCAGCTCCACCCCCTCCTGGTCCATGCGGTGCTGTTCGGAGGCTCCTACGGCCCCCGCGCCGCGCAGGCCGCCCGCGCTCTGCTCGACGGCAGCGCCCGCGCCGCGAGCTGAGTCTGCATTCGCGCGACGTGCACCAGCCGGGTCGTCTCAGCCTCATCTCAGGTGCCAATGACAGTCTGGGGCCATGCGCATCCTCGTCGTCGACGACGACAGAGCTGTTCGCGAGTCGCTGCGGCGATCGCTGCAGTTCAACGGCTACGAGGTCGAGGTGGCCTCAGACGGCGCGGAAGCGCTGGCCCGGGTCGCGGCTGTAGCCCCGGACGCACTGGTGGTCGACGTCCTGATGCCGCGGCTCGACGGGCTGGAGACCACCCGCGCGCTGAGGGCGGCCGGCAGCGACCTCCCCATCCTCGTTCTGACCGCACGTGATGCCGTGACCGATCGGGTGGCCGGACTCGATGCCGGGGCCGACGACTATCTGACGAAGCCGTTCGCCCTGGAAGAGCTGCTCGCCCGGTTGCGCGCGCTGCTGCGACGCGTCGTGGTGAGCGAGGGAACCGCGGCTCCCGTACTCAGGTTCGCCGACTTGAGCCTCGATCCCACCACCCGGGAGGTCCGGCGAGGCGAGCGCCGGATGTCGTTGACCCGGACCGAGTTCTCCCTGCTCGAGCTGTTGATGCGGCGGCCGAGGCATGTGCTCGACCGGGCCTACATCCTCGAGGAGGTCTGGGGATACGACTTCCCCACGACCGCGAACTCGCTCGAGGTGTACATCGGCTATCTGCGGCGCAAGACCGAGGCGGAGGGAGAGCCCCGTCTGCTGCACACGGTTCGCGGTGTCGGGTACGTCCTGCGGGAGTCCCCGCCGTGAGCAGCCGGCTGACGCTCGCCGCCAGGGTCACCTGGCTCACCGCGGTCGCCGTGGGGGTGGCGATCGCGGTGGCGAGCCTGGCGGCGTTCGTCACCGTTCGGTCACAGACGTTGAGCAACCTCGACCAGAATCTCTTCGACCGGGCCGAGTCGACCAGCGCCACCTTGAACAGCGCCGACTTCTTCTCCGGCGTCCCGCCGGCGGCCATGGTCGCGGCGGACATCCGCATCGCGCTGCTCGACGACTCCGGCCAGGAGGTCTGTGCCTGCATGAAGTCGACGGCTCCCCCGGTGGGCGCGGCCGAGCGGGCGGTAGCCGCGGGAGCGGCGCAGTCGTCGCTGCGCACGGTCGATGTGCACGGTGAGTCCCTGCGGGTAGTGGCCGTGCCGGCGCTGAACCTTCCCCCAGGCTGGGCGCTGGTGGTGGCCCAGTCCCTCGAACCGACCGAGAGGACCCTGCGCCGACTCGGTCTGGTGCTGCTGCTGGTCGGCGGCCTCGGCGTCGTCGTCGCGGCGATTGCCGGGTGGGCTGTCGCGCGATCGGCGCTGCAGCCCTTGCGCCGGCTGACCGAGGCCGCCGAAGGCGTCGCGCGGACCGAGCGTCTGGAGCCGATCGAGGTGAGCGGCGACGACGAGATCGCACGATTGTCGAAGGCGTTCAACTCCATGCTCGCGGCCGTGGCTGCAGCGCAGGTACGGCAGCGACGCCTGGTCGCCGATGCCGGTCATGAGCTGCGCACGCCGCTGACGTCCCTGCGGACCAACCTTGATCTCTTGGCTCAGGCGGACGAGCAGGGCGGGCTGCCCGCCGGAGCCCGCACCGAGCTGATCGCCGATGTGCGCGCCCAGATCGAGGAGCTCTCCACCCTGGTCGGTGACCTGGTGGAGCTGGCGCGCGACGAGCCGCTGCACCGGGATGACGAATCCATCGACATGGCCGAGATCGTCGGACGAGCAGTTGACCGGGTGCGCCGTCGCGCGGGGTCGGTGCGGTTCGATGTGTCCCTGCAGCCGTGGTTCGTCCGTGGGGAGCCCCAGTCCCTGGAGCGCGCGGTGACGAACCTGCTGGACAACGCCGTCAAGTGGAGTCCCCCGCATGGCACGGTCCGCGTCCATCTCGTCGATGGCGGCCTCATCGTCGGCGACGACGGTCCGGGCATCGCCGAGGAGGACCTGCCGCTGGTGTTCGACCGCTTCTACCGCTCGCCGGAGGCACGGATGCTCCCCGGCTCGGGCCTGGGGTTGGCGATCGTGCGCCAGGCCGCGGAGCGTCACGGCGGACACGTCGCGGTCGGGCATTCCGCCAGCGGCGGGGCCGAGCTCTGGCTCGGCATCCCGGGCTCCGCGACGCCCGACCGGACCCCTGACCGGGACTCTGGCAGAGACGCCGGCCGGGAGACCGTCAGCCACCCGGCTCAGGGAGGCGGACCGCCCTGATGATCGATCTCGACGGTGCGTCCAGCTACGTCGTGCAGGCGGAGAACATGGAGGTGCTGCCCGCGCTGCCCGACGGGGGCTTCCAGCTCATCTACCTCGACCCGCCGTTCAACACCGGGAGCCCCCGGCTGCGGCGGACGCTGCGGACGTCCCAGGACCCGGCCGGAGACCGGGTGGGGTTCGCCGGCCGGCGGTACGCCACGACGGAGCTCGGCGCGATGGCGTACGACGACGACTTCGAGGACTACGCCGCCTTCATCGCCCCCCGGCTGGTGGAGGCCAGGAGGCTGCTCAACGAGTCCGGAACGCTGTACTTCCACATCGACTGGCGCGAGGCGCACTACTGCAAGATCCTGCTCGACGAGATCTTCGGCCGGGAGTGCTTCCTCAACGAGGTGATCTGGGCTTACGACTACGGCGGCCGGTCACGTGACCGGTGGCCGGCCAAGCACGACACGATCCTTGTCTACGTCAAGTCGTGCGGCCGGCACCTTTTCGACCAGGACCAGATCGACCGGATCCCCTATCTCGCTCCCGGGCTGGCCGGTGCCGCCAAGGCCGCCCGGGGCAAGCTGCCGACGGATGTCTGGTGGCACACGATCGTGCCCACCAGCGGCAGGGAGAAGACCGGCTACCCGAGCCAGAAGCCGGAAGGGGTGCTGCGCCGGGTCGTGCAACCATCCTCCCGACCCGGGGACTGGGTGCTCGACTTCTTCGCCGGCAGCGGCACGACGGCTGCGGTGGCGGGGGCGCTGGGACGGCGGTTCGTGATGATCGACTCCAATCCCCACGCGATCGAGGTGATGAGACGACGCCTCGACGGCCTGGACGTGACATTCCTCGGCTGATCCCGAGCCGGTTGTTCCGCACCACGGCTCGATCCGCCCGTCAGGCGCCGTCGAAGCCACAGCCGCCGAGTGCCGTGGATTCTTTTGGTGAGGCTTGTGGCTGCTTTCAGGGTCGTCTCAGGTTGGTCGTGGATGGTTGACACATGAGCACGACTCCCCCCTTCCCGCCTCATATGCAGTCGCCGAGCAGTGCCGGGCCCGACCTGGCATCCGATACCCGGCCCCCTTACCAGCCTTACGGGCCGCCGATGCCGAGCCAGCGCCCACCGCAAGCCCCGAACGGAGCGGGTCCGTTCGGTCGCAACCCGAGTGAGAGCACACACGATCGCCGCCCCCCTCGGCGAGGTGCCTGGGTTGTGACGGCCGCCCTTCTCGCCGGCGCCCTCGGTGGCGTCGGCGGGGCGGCCGGTTACTCGGCTCTCACCGACGACGCGACACCCAGCACAGCGGTGTCCGACAGCGCGCTCACCACCGCCGTGTCCTCGGAGCCGGACAAGGCGGCACCGGCAGGCAGCGTCGAGGCAGTCGCCGCCGAGGTCCTTCCCTCGGTCGTCCAGATCAACGTGGCCTCCGCCGCCGCGTCCGGCTCCGGGAGCGGCATCATCTTGTCCTCCGACGGGCTGATCCTCACCAACAACCATGTGGCCGAGGTCGCCGCCGACGGTGGGCGCATCGCCGTGTCGTTCAACAACGGCGCATCGGCCAGCGCGAGGATCGTCGGCCGTGACCCGCTGACCGACCTCGCCGTGATCAAGGCGGAGGGTGTGTCGGGGCTGAAGCCGGCCACCCTCGGATCCTCGGCAAGTCTCGACGTCGGCCAGCAGGTGCTCGCGGTCGGCTCGCCGTTCGGTCTGTCCAGCACCGTGACCTCAGGAATCGTCAGCGCGCTGAACCGCCCGGTCGACGCGACGGACCCGAGTAACCCCGGTTCGAGCGGCCGTGTCAGCAACACCGACGGGATCTTTCCCGGCATCCAGACCGACGCGGCCATCAACCCCGGCAACTCCGGTGGCCCACTGGTCAACATGCAGGGTCAGGTGGTCGGCATCAACTCGGCGATCTTCTCCCCCTCCAGTTCTGTGACCTCACAGGGCGGCTCCGTCGGCCTGGGGTTCGCGATCCCGATCGACGAGGCGCGGCCGATAGCCCAGCAGCTGAGCAATGGCGAGACCGCGACGCATGCCAGGCTGGGCGTCACCGTCGAGGACGCCGCCGACTCCCAGGGACTGCCCGGTGGTGCGAAGGTCGGCACCGTGACGCCGAACAGCGCAGCGGCGAAGGCGGGCCTGAAGTCCGGCGACGTGATCACCGCGGTCGACGGCCTGGAGGTCACCAGCGCGGACTCGCTGGTCGCGACGGTGCGGACGTACCGGCCAGGCGACCACGTGACGCTCACCATCAGCCGCGACGACCAGACCAGCAAGCTGCCCCTGACCCTCGGCAGCGACGCCGGCTGAGTCGCCCCCCGGACCCTTCCCGGGTCCATCGCCAGGGCACCGGCGCGACGCCCCTCCCACCGCCTCGCGCCGGTGTCCGGCTCCTTCTGTCAGGCCTGCATTCCGGCGGTCTCGAGGGTGGCCAGCACCAGGTCGCGGATCAGGTCGTAGCCGTTCTCGGTCAGGATCGACTCGGCATGGAACTGGACTCCGCGGAAGTGGGGGCCGGCGATCATGTTCACGTCACCGGTGCGCGGATCGGAGTCGACCCGCAACCCGGTGGGCAGGCCGGTCGCGGGTACCCGGGCAACGAACGTGTTGTAGAAACCGACCCGCTCGCTTCGGCCCATGACCTCCACCGACGTCTGGGTCCCCTGGAAGACGATGTCCTTGAAGACCAGATCGAGCCCGAGGCGACCGCACAGGATCTGGTGGCCCAGGCACACCGCGAGGAACCGCCGGCCGGCTGCGAGCAGCTCGTCGACGACAGCGCCGAACGTCGCCATCTTCGGGTCGCTGGCGTCGCGGGGGTCGCCAGGGCCGGGACCGAGCACGACGAGGTCGTGCCCCTGCAGGACGGAGGGTTCGTAGTCGTCGTGCCGGACCACCACCGTGCTGAGCCCCAGCGTGACGAGCACATGTCGCAGCATGTTGACGAAGTCGTCCTCCCCATCGACGATCAGCGCCGTCCGGCCCACCAGCAAGGGGTGCGGCAGGGTGTCGGCCTGGTCGA
This sequence comes from Actinomycetota bacterium, assembly GCA_046732575.1. Taxonomy (GTDB): domain Bacteria; phylum Actinomycetota; class Actinomycetes; order Propionibacteriales; family Nocardioidaceae; genus JBKPNJ01. Next base: position 7,843 of record JBKPNJ010000086.1, on the reverse strand, counting down.
CGAGCCAGAACTTGGACAGCCGCTGGTTGCGTGACCCGAGGGCGAGCATGACGTCCTCGTCGCCGGCCATCCGGTCGATCCCCGGCGCCGGGGCCGGCGGAGGGTCGACGAGGCCGAACGCACTGAGGATGCCGGCCGCCTTGGCGTGCGTCTCGGCAACCTCTGAATCCGGCTCTGAGTCGCGTACCAGGGTCGCGCCGGCGGTGACCCGGAGCTCGCCGTCGAGGCCCACGTCCGCGGCTCTGATGATGATGGGCGCGTCCGCGCTCGGCCGTCCCGCTTCATCCCGTCCCAGCAGCGCGAGCAGCGCGCCGTAATAGCCGCGACCGTGCGACTCGTACCGCTTGATCACCCGGCATGCGTTCTCCACCGGGCTGCCGGTGACGGTCGCGGCGTACATCGAGTCGCGCAGCACGTCTCGGACGTCGCGGGTGGTGCGCCCTGCCAGCAGGTACTCGGTGTGGATGAGATGGGTCATCTGCTTCAGGTACGGACCGAGGACCAGGCCTCCCTCGTTGCAGATGTCGCACATCATCTTCAGCTCCTCGTCCACCACCATGAAGAGCTCGTAGATCTCCTTCTCGTCGGCGAGGAAGTCCAGCAGGGCCTTCTTGCGCGTGACCGGATCGTCAAGCCCACGCAGCCGGAAGGTGCCGCTGATGGGATTCATCCTCACGTTGCCGGCGTGCACACTGACATGCCGCTCGGGGCTGGCGCCGATCAGATACCGCTCGCCGGTGAATACGCAGAAGGTCCAGTACGCCCCGCGCTCACGCTCGAGCAGCCGGCGGAATACCGTCAGGGCCTTCGCGGCGCCCCAGCCGGCGATCCGGCAGCGGTAGTCCCGCGCGATGACGACATTGGCTCCCTCGCCGTTGCCGATCTCGTCGGTGATCACCCGGTCGACGGTCTTCGCGTACTCGTCGTCGCTGACCTCGAAGCCGCCGGCCTCAGCCACCTCGACCGGCTCGTCGGGCAGCAGCCGCATCATCTCGGCGAGCGGGACCTCTGCGTGGCTCTGCACGGTGATCGCCGACAGCGCGGCACCGTCCTCGTGCGCCTCGAAGCCGCGTTCGGCCACCTGACGGAACGGCACCGCGAGCAGCCGGTCGATCGCGGGACCGGTCGGCGGGACGCCGGACTCCACGGTGACGTCGGCGAGCCGCTCGAGATCATCGCGGCGACCGCCGACGAGGGTGACCGTCGGCGACTCCCGGACGCGGATCAGCGCGTAGGACGGGTAGGCGACGAGCCTGTCGAGGACCGACACGGTCACACCCGGAGATCGAGAGGGGACTGGGAACAACGACCTTAGCGGGTCCCGTCGTCGGGTCCGGTGGCTCCAGCACCCGCCAGCCAGTCCCGATCGGTCGACACGGTGACGAGTCGCTTGGTCGCGCGCGTCAGCGCGACATAGAGCGTTCGCCACCCGGCCGGCGACTCCGCACCGATCTCGCCCGGTTGCAGGACCACGACGGCATCGAACTCCAGCCCCTTCGCACCGAGCCCGTCCAGAACGCTCACCCGGTTTTGACCCACTCCCTCCAGCCACGTGACACTCTCGCTGCTGCGGGCGACCGGAACGACGACACCGACGGTCCCCTCGACCGCGGCCAGCAGGCTCCGAACCTGGGAGAGCATCTCGCGGCCAAGCTCGTCCTCCGCCGCGACGATCAGCAGCGGGTTGGTCCCGGTGGCCCTGACGGCTTCGGGCAGGTCGGGGGTCGGGACCGCCAGCCGTGCGACCCGGGCGGCGAAGTCGAAGATCTCCTTGGAGTTGCGGTAGTTGACCGACAGGCGGAACGAGTGCAGGGACTTGCCTTTCAGCGCCTCAGCACGTGCCGAGTCCGCCTCGCGGAGCGACGGCCACGCGCTCTGGGCCGCGTCCCCGACGATGGTCCAGCTGGCATGGCGGCCGCGTCGCCCCACCATCCGCCACTGCATCGGCGAGAGGTCCTGTGCCTCGTCGACCAGCACGTGCGCATACCCGTCGTCCTCGATGCGCTGGGACGGCCTGGCGTATGTCACGGCTCCCCGCTCCGCCACCGACGAGACCTCGCGGACCTCGTCGTCTGCCAGGTCTCCCAGCGGGTCGTAGCGCTGTTGGGGCACGGGGACGTCGCCGACGAGGTACCGAAGCTCGTCGATGAGCGGGATGTCCTCGATCGACCAGTCCGGCCGATCCGTCCATGACTTGATCAGCAGTGCGCACTCGGCGTCGCTCAGCCGGCGCCGGGCATAGCTGCGCAGCCGCCCCGGATCGGACAGCCAGCGCAGCACTCCGGCGCCGTCGACCGGCGGCCACCAGCGAGCGACGAAGTCAACGAACCCGTCGGAGCCGAGCATCTCGTTGACGAACTCGTCCCGGCCACGCTCCCGCGCCCGCTCGCCCCTGGCCTGTGCCCACAGTGCGTCGATCAGGCTCTGCTGAACCCGCGGGAGGGCTCGGTTGCGCCGCTGCCCGTTCGCCAGCAGCTGCCGTCGGATCCGGCCGAGCGCGTGGGGATCGAGCGTGAGCACGTCGTCGCGGTAGAACACCCGGAAATGGTCGGGCGAGTCGGGGACGAAGTCGCGCGCAGCACTCGCGAGGACGTGCCGCATCCTTTCCGAGCCCTTGATCGCGACGACCTCCGGTGCGTCGTGCCCCACTCCGGTGACACCGTCGACGAGATCACCCATGGAGCGCAGCGTCACAGCGGTCTCGCCCAGTGACGGCAGCACTCGCTCGATGTAGTGCATGAAGACCGGTGACGGCCCGAGTACCAGTACGCCTCCGCTCTCGAAGCGACGGCGATCGGAGTACAGCAGATATGCCACGCGGTGCAGCGCGACGACGGTCTTCCCGGTGCCCGGCCCACCGCTGATCGAGGTGACCCCGCGCTCCGGTGACCGGATCGCCTCGTCCTGCTCACGCGCGATCGTCGCGACCACCGAGTGCATCGACCGATCCCGGGCCCGACTGATCTCCGCCATCAGCGCGCCCTCACCGACGATGACCATGTCGGCGGGTGCGTGCTGGGGGTCCAGGAGCTCGTCCTCGACGCTCACGACCGTCTCACCGAGGCTGCGCAGCACCCGGCGCCGGAGAGCACCCATCGGGTCCCGTGCCGTGGCCCGGTAGAAGACGGCGGCGGCGGGCGCCCGCCAGTCGACGAGCAGGGACTCCCGGTTCTCGTCGCGCAGGCCGATCCGCCCTATGTAGCGTGGGTTCGCCTCCCGCAGGTCGAGCCGGCCGAAGACGATCCCCTCCCGGGCGGCATCAAGAGCCGCGATCCGGCGAGCGGCCTGGAAGACCATCGCGTCCCGCTCGACCAGACCGCCCTCATGCCCCAGGCGGGCCCGGCCATGGCCCTCGGCCGCGAGGGCGTGCGCCGACGCGGCCGCCGCCTCGAGCCGCTGGTGCACCCGGTCGACAAACGACTGCTCGTGGGCGATTTCCCGCTCAACGACGTGCTCGGACACCCGGCTCCTTTGCTGGTGCCAGCGAACTGGCCCAAACCACGAGTCTGGCCCGAGCGCGTTCCGGGTTCAAGGCGGCCACCGGGAGGCGCCGGGTGGACGGCGACTTGCTGGCGCCGGCGGCGTCGCCTGCAAGACTGCGGGTGACCGCCTCTCCCGACCTGCATGCGCGAGGGTGCAGGTCGGCTTCCGGTACCGCCTATTCAGCCTGAACCGGCACCTCGTACACCTGGTCGGCTGGGTGCCCTGCGCGCTCGTGGATGCGCCTGACGGCCTCCGCACTGGGAGCCTCGGACAAGCAGAACACCATGCCTGACTGCGGGTCAGCCCAGGCGTGCTTGAAGTTCACCTTCTCGTCGTCCTGGATGGCCAGGTCGGCCTGATGGGCTTCGTGCAGCGCCGCAGGCGTGACGCCTGCCATCCCGGTGTGTACGTCCATGAACTCGGGCATCAGCAGTCCTTTCCTCGAGCGCTCGGCGCGGTTCTCTCGCCGTCATGATGCACCAGCCCGGGCTCTTGCGCGAGGGGACCGGTTCGGGCCATCCTCGCGGGTAGTCAATCCCTCAACGGCAGGAGATGCCAATGGCTGGATTCGTACAGATCGTCGAATTCGAGACGTCGCGGATCGATGAGATCAAGGCGCTGGGGGAAGAGATGCAGGCGCGGCCCGACCAGGGGACGGTTCGACGCGTCACGATGGTTGCCGACCGCGACCGCCCGAACCACTACTCCACTATCGTCGAGTTCGACTCCTACGACGCGGCGATGGAGAACAACGACCGGTCGGACACCGAGGAGTTCGCCGCCAAGATGATGAAGCTGTGCGACGGGCCTCCGACGTTCCACAATCTCGACGTGGTGCAGCGCTGGGAGAGCTGACGGCGGGTTGAGCCCTGAACGAGCCGGCGTTTCGCAGGGCGGGCCGAGACGAGTTCGTCGCGCTGTACGAACTGGAGAAGGCGGCGTCGCTGGCCGGGCTCGGCCACATCTTCCCAGCCGAGACGAGTCCGTTCCCCGACGCCGAGGTACAGGCGAGATACCGGCTGTGGTTCGAGGATCCGGCGTTCCGGGTCTTGGTGGCGAGCGAGGGCGGCGGGCTCGCTGCCCTTGCCGCGTACGACCCAGGTCAGCTGCGGCAGCTGTCGGTCCGTCCTGACCGGTGGGGCACCGGGCTCGCAACGCGCATCGTCGACGCCTGCCTCGATGACCTGGCGGCGTTGGGCAGCCGGGAGGTGTCCCTGTGGGTCCTGGCGGACAACCGCCGGGCGCGTCGTTTCTACGAGCGCACCGGCTGGCAGCAGACGGCGGAGACGTCGACCTCGCAGTTCGCCCCGTACCCGGCGACGGTGGGCTACCGGCGATCCCTGCGCCGCCGCCGCCATGGCGGGGGCGGCTGAGTCAGTCGAGGAGCACGCCGAGCTCGTCGAGGTTGGCGTGCAGGTCGGCCGGGTCCTCGTACACCCGCAGCGCCTGTGCCTGCTGGAACTCTGACGCCGGCCGGCCACCGCACAGCAGTCCCACGGCAAGCATTCCGGCGCGGCGCGCGGCCAGCATGTCCCAGACCGCGTCACCGACGACGATGCACCGGTCAGGTCGCACCGCCAGCTTGTCTGCTGCGGCGAGGAAGCCCGCCGGGTCCGGTTTCGCCGTGCTCACGTCGTCGTTGCTCACGATCGCAGGCTGCATGCCGAGCTTCAGCTTGGCCACCAGGGCATCGGCCTCGGCACGGCTGCTGCTGGACGCGATCGCCCAGGCGATGTCCGCGTCGGACAGGGCGAGCAGCAGGTCACGGGCTCCCGGAAGCGGTCGGACGGCGTCCATCATCTGCTTGTAGTAGTCGCCGTGCAGAGACTCCACATGCTCCCCGCTCGGCGTCGTTGAGCTCCCGGCCGCTTTCACTTGCGACCCGGCCGGCGACCAGCGCTCCGCTCATCCCGATCCGTCGGTGCACCCGCCAGAGCGCCGGGTCGAGCCCGATGTCGTCGTAGGCCCGCTGCCAGGCGATCACGTGCTGGTAGACGCTGTCGAGCAACGTGCCGTCGAGGTCGAAGAGGAATGCTGGGCCTGCTGTGTCCGTCACCCCCCGATCCCACCATCCGCGAGCGTCCCGTGCACGGAGCAGTGGGCGGACCAGCCGCGCGGGACCACCTGCACCACCAGCCGGCGGCCGCACTCCGGGCAGTATCGCGGCGGCTCGAGCCGGCGGCGCAGGCGGCAGTCGCGATGCCTGGCCACGTCGGTTGGGGGCTTCCCGCAGTGGTCGCAGTACGTCACAGGGACTTCGTCAGCGCCTTGATCGGCATCCGCAGGTCCCTCAGCAGCTCCAGGTCCTCCTCGGGCTCACGCCCGAGAGTGGTCAGGTAGTTCCCCACGATGACAGCGTTGACCCCCCCGACCAGGCCGTCCCTGGTTCCCAGGTCGCCGAGGGTGAGCTCCCGACCGCCGGCGTAGCGCAGCACGGTGCGCGGCATCGCCAGCCGGAAGGCGGCGACCGTCTTCAGCGCCTCGGCGGCCGCCATCACCGGATGGTCCCCGAACGGCGTACCCGGTCGCGGGTTGAGGAAGTTCAGTGGCACCTCGTCGGGCTCGAGACCGGCCAGCTCGACCGCGAGCTCGGCCCGCTGCCGGACCGACTCCCCCATCCCGACCAGCCCCCCGCTGCACAGCTCCATGCCCGCGCGCTTGACCAGCCGGCAGGTCTGCCACCGCTCGTCGTAGGTGTGGGTTGTGACGACATCCGGGAAGTAGGAGCGGGCCGCTTCCAGGTTGTGGTTGTACCGGTGCACGCCCATCGCGGCGAGCTCTTCGGCCTGCCGCGGCGTCAGCATCCCGAGTGAGCAGGCGATGTTGATGTCCACGGCTTCTCGGATCGCGTCGATGCCCCGGCGCACCTGGCCCAGCAGCTGATCATCTGGTCCGCGTACCGCCGCGACGATGCAGAACTCCGTCGCGCCGGTCGCCGCGGTCTGCCGCGCGGCTTGCACGAGACCTGGAAGGTCGAGCCATACCGAGCGCACCGGCGAGCTGAACCGACCGGACTGTGAGCAGAAATGGCAGTCCTCCGGGCAACCACCGGTCTTGACCGACACGATCCCCTCGACCTCGACCTCCGGGCCGCACCAGCGCATCCGCACCTGGTGGGCCAGCTCCAGCAGCTCCGGCAGGCTCTCGTCGGGGAGGTCGAGCACCTCGACCAGCTGCTCCGTTGACAAGCCACGCCCTGCCGTCAGGACCTCGGCGCGCGCGATCTGCAGAACGTCGCACCGGCCACGTGCCACGGGGTTCTGGGTCACCGGATCCGTCACGCGGGACACGCTACCCACGACGGGCGGCCCGACAACGGCAGGTCGGGGTTCAGCGGCCGCGTCGGCTCGGACGCGCAGCGGCCGACTCCAGACGCGACGCGGCCTCCTTCGCCTTCCGTTCAGCCTTCGCATGATCGCGTCTAGCTGCCCGTTCGTCGGCCGTCGCCCGGGCCAGCTCATCGACCGCCGAGTCGAGCTCCGCCCGTAGCCGGTCCACCGAGCTCTTGGCCTGCTCACGCGCCTGCTCCGCGTCACGCAGCCGCGCCTGCGCGCTCTCGTACCTGTCCCGCGAGCGCTGGGCGACCTCCTCGGCCCGCGTCAGGCTGGTGTCGGCCAGCTCGTCCTGCTGGACGCGCTGCGCTCGCTTGGCGTCGAGGTCTCCAACTGTCGCCTCGCCGGCCGGAACCGGCGGTCGCCGTGGCTGCCCGGCTTGGCCCACAGCCCCGGCGAAACCGAACCCCGAGACCTCCAGGGCATCGGTCAGCCGTCCGGCGGCGACGGCGTCCGCGCTCTCGGCGTCGGACAGGGTGGCCTCGAAGGTCTGGCGCACGCCCTGCACGGCGTCCTCGCTGAGCCGGCGTCCCTCTGCTGCACCGAGCTCACGGGCCTGCTGAACGAGTGCCTGGACAAGCTGGTGGCGCTGGCGGGTGAGCTGTCGCAGCTCGTCACCGCTGAGGTCTGTCGAGGCTCGTCGCAACGTCTGGCCGAGGTCGAGCAGCGATTCGATCTCGGCCCGGCGGCGCCGTGACATCTGGTTGACCGCCCAGGCCGGCACCGTGGGCTTGCGCAGGCCGGTGATGCGCACGGCAAGCTCCCGGTCTCCTTGTGAGCGGGCCTGCTTCGCGGCGGCGTTGCGCCCGGCCGTGAACTCATCCGGGGCGAGCCCGTACAGCTGTGCAGCGACTTCATCGAAGTCCATCGGTCAACCTTGACAGGTCCGCAGCCGGTCGTCTGCAGCCTGGCCACACCTGCCAGCGGGGAGGTCACGGTCCCGGCACAGCGCTCGGGCGGGGCGACACGAAAGTCGCCCCACCCCGAGCCCGCTGCTGGGAACCGCTCCTCAGAAACCTCTGCTAGAC
>JBKPNJ010000085.1:0-34064 GCA_046732575.1 Actinomycetota bacterium | reverse complement strand
TGGCCAGGATGCCCCTGGCCATCGGTGCCATGACCGGCGTGAACGACACGGTGGCCGGCGATCCGGCGAGCCGACGCAGGTTCTGCTCGATCTCGGGGAGATGGCGATGTACGCCGCCGACCCCGTACGCGGATGCCTGGCCCATCACCTCCGCACCGATCAGGCCCGGCTTCGGCGTGCGGCCGGCACCGGAGACCCCGGACACCGCCACCACGACGATGTCATCGAGATCGATCAGGCCGGCGGTCACGGCGGGCAGCAGGCTGAGTGTCGTCACCGTCGGGTAGCAGCCAGGAACCGCGATCCGGCGGGCCCCGGCCAGCTTGTCGCGCTGGCCGGGGAGCTCCGGCAGGCCGTAGGGCCACGTCCCGGCGTGCTCACCGCCGTAGAACTCCGTCCACGCCTGCGGCTCGTCGAGCCGGAAGTCGGCGCCGCAGTCGAGCACGAGGACATCGCCCGGGAGTTGTCGCGCGAGCGCCGCGGACCGCCCGTGCGGCAGCGCGAGGAACACCACGGCGTGACCCAGCAACCGATCGGGTGTCGTGTCGGCCAGCACCCGCTCGGCCAGCGGGACCAGATGCGGCTGATGGTCGCCGAGCGCCGTGCCAGCGCTCCCACCGGCGGTCATGGTGCCGATCTCGACATCGGGATGCGCACTCAGCAGTCGCAACAGCTCCCCGCCGGCGTAACCGCTGGCGCCGGCGACCGCGACCCGGATCGACACTGCATACCTCCACCTGTGAATGCATAATCATGCACTCGGGCGGGGTCACGCGCAAATCCGTCGCAGGCTGCCCCGGGTCGGCGGACGATCGGCCGGGCAGGCGGGTCAGACGCGCTGCACCGCTCCGGTCCGGGCTGAGGCCATCGCGACAGCGGCGTCGCGGGCGGCGGACGTCTCTGCCTCGGTGAGCGTCCGGTCGGGTGCCCGGAAGCGAAGGGCGAATGCCAGCGACTTCTTGCCGTGCCCTATCTGCTCACCGGTGTAGACGTCGAACAGGCGAATGGACTCCAGTATCGCGCCGGCCCCGTCGCGCAGCGCTGACTCGACGGCCGCCGCCGGGATGTCGGCACCGACGACCAGGGCCACGTCCTCCTTGGCGACCGGCTGGGTGGAGAACGCCGGTGCCGGCGTGATCAGTGGTGCAGCAGCGAACAGCGCGTCGAGGTGCGCCTCCCCGGCGCTCGCTCGTGCCGGGAAGCCGTAGGCCTTGGCGACCTTGGGGTGAAGCTCCCCGGCGGCCCCCACCACCACTCCGTCGAGGACAAGCTCGGCGCAGCGACCCGGATGCCATGGCGCCCGCCTCGCCTGGCGCACCTCGAGTTGCACCCCGAGCGCCGACGCTGCTACCCGGACAGCCGCGATGGCATCAGCCCAGCCCGCCTGGCGGGACGGTCCCCACCAACCCGCCGGCACCCGATCGCCGGCGAGCACCACCGCACAGTGGTGTGGCTGCTCGGGCAGAGCCGCCTCGAGTGCTGCGAGCTCTTCCTCGGTGGGACGACCGTCAACCGACAGCCGCGGCGCTTGCCGGGCGGGACCACGACGCGGGGAGAAGGCCCGCCCGATCTCGAACAGGGCGACGCCCGGCCGGCCCCGACCCAGGTTGCGCGCCGCGGCCTGAAGCAGCCCCGGCAGCAGCGTCGTCCGCAGTCCGGGCGCCTCATCCGACAAGGGATTCGCGATCCGCACGGTGGATCGCCGGGGGTCGTCGGGCGCGAGGCCCATCGCGTCCCAGTCGCGGTCGCCCACGAACGGGTAGCAGAGCGTCTCCACGTACCCCGCTCCCGCCAGTGCCCTACCGACCCGGCGGCGGAGCCGCTGGTCTCGGGTGATGCCGCGGCCGGCCGGGGCAGCTGGCAGCACAGCGGGGATCGCGTCGTAGCCGACGAGTCTGGCGACCTCCTCGACGAAGTCATGAGGGTCGACGAGGTCGGGGCGCCAGGTCGGCGGGGTCACCGCGAAGGTCTGGCCGACCTGCTCGACCTGGCATCCGACGGTGGCCAGGCAGCGGGAGACAGTTGCCGGCGCCACCTCCATGCCCAGAACCCTGCTGCTGAGGCCGGCGGCGAGCGAGACCAGCGGCGGCGGCCGGAAGCGACCACTCAGGGTGACACCGACGACCCTCCCCCCGCCCAGCTCGGTGAGCAGTGCGCCCACCCGGGTCGCCGCGGCTACCGGGATCGCCGGGTCGACGCCCCGTTCGAACCGCCTGGAGGCCTCCGACGGGAGCCGGTGACGCCGGGCGGTCCGGGCGATCGACACCGGGTCGAAGTGCGCCGCCTCGACCAGCACGCGCGACGTCGAGCCCGACATCTCGGTCGTCTCGCCGCCCATCACGCCGGCCAGGCCGATGGGACCGGACTCGTCGGTGATGAGCAGGTCCTCGGGATCGAGAGTGCGCAGCGTGCCGTCGAGCGTGGTCAGCGTCTCACCGGCCTGGGCTCGGCGGACGACGACTCGGCCGCGCAGCCGGTCGGCGTCGTACCCGTGGACCGGCTGGCCGAGCTCGAGCATCACGTAGTTGGTGACATCGACGCTGAGCGAGATCGGGCGCATGCCGGCGAGCTGGACGCGGCGCTGGAGCCACCGCGGGCTGGCGACGGCCGCGTCGAAGCCTTCCAGGGTGAGCGCCGCGAACACGTCGCAGCCGGTGGTGTCCTCGAGCTGGACGGCTTCACGCACCTCGCACCGGTACGGGAGCTCGCGCAGCGCGGGGTCGGTGTACGGAACGTCGAAGGCGGCAGCCGCCTCCCGGGCGACGCCGCGGATCGACAGGCAGTAGCCGCGGTCGGGGGTCACGGCGAGGTCGAGCACGTCCTCGCGCAGGTGCAGGACTGCCGCCGCGTCGTCGCCCACCTTGGCCTCGTCCGGCCCGAGCACGATGATGCCGGTGTGGTCGTCACCGAGGCCCAGCTCCCGGGCGGAGCAGATCATCCCGTCCGACACATGCCCGTACGTCCGGCGGGCGCTGATCGCGAACCCGTCCGGGAGGACGGTTCCGGGCAGGGCGACTACCACCAGGTCACCGGCGGTGAAGTTGTGCGCCCCGCAGACGATCCCCCGTGGCCCGCCGCCACCGACGTCGACCTGGCACCACCGGATCGTCTTGCCGTTGCTGTGCGTCTCCGGCTCCGACGACACGACCCGGCCGACGACGAGGGATCCGGTGACATCGGCCCCGGCGGCCTCGACCTTCTCGACCTCCAGGCCCACCTTCACCAGCGCGTCGCCGATGTCCCGAGCAGGGACCTGTGCCGGGATCTGGGCGTACTCACGCAGCCAGGACAGGGGCACGCGCATCAGATGTCGCTCCCGAATGCGAGCGCGAAGCGCACGTCCCCCTCGACCATGTCGCGCATGTCCTCGATGCCGTGCCGGACCATCAGGGTCCGCTCGATGCCCATCCCGAACGCGAAGCCGGAGTAGCGGGCCGGGTCGATGCCGCAGGCGATGAGCACCCGGGGGTTGACGACGCCGCACCCGCCCCACTCGATCCAGCCCTCACCGGCACACGTGCGGCAGGGCCGGTCCGGGTTGCCGACCGACTCGCCGTGGCAGACGAAGCACTCGAGGTCGAGCTCGGCGCTCGGCTCGGTGAACGGGAAGTACGAAGGGCGTAGCCGGGTCCGGAGCCCGTCGCCGAACATCGCCTCGGCGAAGTGCGCGAGCGTGCCGGACAGATGCGCCATCGTGATGCCCTCGTCGACGACGAGTCCCTCGACCTGGTGGAAGACCGGCGTGTGGGTGGCGTCGAGCTCGTCGGTCCGGTAGGTGCGCCCAGGAACGATGACGTAGATCGGCGGTCGCCGCGTCAGCATCGTGCGCGCCTGCACCGGGGAGGTGTGGGTCCGCAGCACCACTCCGGCGTCTCGCGGCTCGAGGAAGAACGTGTCCTGCATCGACCGCGCCGGATGGTCGGGTCCGATGTTGAGGGCGTCGAAGTTGAGCCACTCCGCCTCGGCCTCCGGTCCCTCGGCGACCTCCCAGCCCATCGCGACGAATACGTCGGCGATCCGCTCCTGAATCGTGGTGAGCGGGTGCCGGGCCCCGATCGGGTCGCGGTCCCAGGGCAGCGTGACGTCGACCGCCTCCTCCACCAGGATCGTCGCCTCGTGCTCGACCTCGAGCACCGACTGACGCTCCTGCAGCGCCGCCTGCACCGCCCGCCGCGCCTCACCCACGCGGATGCCGGCATCCTTGCGGGCCTGTGGGGGCAGCGCGCCGATCTCGCGGTTGGCCAGGGCCAGCGGCGATCGGTCGCCGGCATGCTCGAGGCGTACCCGATTGAGCTCCTCCAGGGTGCCGGCCGTCTCGATGTCGGTGAGCGCCTGATCGCGCATCCGGTTGACCTCGTCCGGGTGCAGCGGGGTGACCTCGACGGGGTCGAAGTCGCTGTTGGGACCCGACATGCTCGCCTCTCGCTCAGCGCCGACGTGACGCCACCGGACCGTCACCGCCGGCGGCGCGGCCGGGGCAAGTCTAGGAGTCAGTCACGGCTGGGCATCATCGAGTGCCTCGGGTCGCCCGGCGGGCAGGTACACCTCGATGCGTGCCCCGCCGCCCCCGGCCCGTCCTCCGGTGCGTGCGACGGCCCGGACGCGTCCACCGTGAGCCTCGACCAGTCCCTTGACGATGAACAAGCCGAGCCCGGTCCCGGTTCGCGCCCCCGAGCGCCAGTACTTCATGAAGACGCGGGTCCGAGCCTGTGCGGGGATGCCGGGCCCCTCGTCGTCGACGCTGATGTGCACGCCACCATCGATGCTGGGGCGCAGCCGAACGACGACATCGCCCTCGCCGTGGCGAACCGCGTTGTCGACCAGGTTGGCGATGATCTGGTGGAACTTGTCGGGGTCAGCCCACACCACCGGCAGCTCCTCCACCCTGACGTCGACCCGACGGCCCTCGCCCGGTTGTGCTCGGGTGGCGACCTCACGTGCGACGACGGCCAGATCGACCGGCTCGCGTCGTAGCTGCAGCCGCTTGGAGTCGATGCGAGCGACGTCGAGGAGGTCCGTGATGAGCCGGGTCAGCCGGTCCGCATCCGCGTCGACCGTCCGCAGCATCAGCAGTCGCTGGCTGTCGCTGAACCTGTCCCACTTGGTCACCAGGGTCGAGGTGAAGCCCTTGACACCAGTCAGCGGTGACCGCAGCTCGTGCGCGACGGTGGCGACGAGGTCGGAGCGCTCGCGGTCGGTTCGAGCCCGGACGCGTGCGTCGCGAAGCGAGACGACGACCCGGCAGACCGGGCCGCGCGGTGTCGACCGCACCAGCCGCGCGGTAAGCAGCAGCTCGCGGCCATCCTCTCCGTACCAGGCCTGCTCGCAGAGCTCGTTGCGGATGCTCAGGCCGGTGTACGGCTCGGCGCAGTCCCACCAGCTGCGACCCTCGAGGTCCTGCAGTGTCAGCACCGCTGACAGGTGCCGGCCAACGGCGCCGTCGGCATCGAGGCTGAGCAGCCGCGAGGCGGTCGCGTTCACGATGGACACCCGCTCGTCCGCCTCGGCGACGACGATCCCGTCGGGCAGCTCATCGAGCAGCCCCGGGGGAGCAGCAAGGCCGGGTGGCCGCGCTGCGCCGCCACCTCGTGCCGGCATGTGGACCATCCCCCCGCTCGGATCCTTGGTGCGGCGACCCGGTTCCCTGGTGCGCGCGTCACCCTTCATGGTGGCGGACACGTGCCGATGCGTACAGACAGACTGCCGCGGCGGTGGCCAGGTTCAGGCTCTCGGCCTGTCCGTAGATGGGCACGCGCACGACCGTGTCCGCTCGGGAGACGACCTCGTCAGGGAGTCCGTGCGCCTCGTTGCCGAACAGCCACGCGGTCGGGCGGGACAGCCGTCCGTCGTCGATGAGGTCGTCGAGGCTCGTGTCGCCGGAGGCGTCGGTGGCGAGCAGCTGCAGCCCAGCTGCCCCGAGCTCAGCCAGCACGTCGAGCGAGTGCCCGGGCGTGCAGACGGGCAGATGAAACAGGCTCCCGACGCTCGCCCGCACGCACTTGCCGTTGTACGGATCGACCGACCCGCCGGCCAGCACCACCCCGTCGGCGCCGGCCGCGTCGGCGCAACGGATCACCGTTCCGGCGTTACCGGGGTCCCGGGTGTCCACGCAGACCACCAGCAGACCGGGCACCAGCCCGAGGATCGCCTGGAGCGGCTGATCGACGAAACGGCAGGCAGCCACCAGGCCCTGGGGGGTGACGGTGCTGCTCAACGAGCGCATCACCTGTTCCGACACCGGCCACCAGGCGATGCCGCCCTCGGCAGCCGCCTGCCGCATCACCGGATTCCGGTCGGTGGCCTCCGCGGAGGCGAACACCTCGGTGACCGTGCCCGGGCGGCCCAGCGCCTCGCGCACCGCCCGTGGTCCCTCGGCGAGAAACATCCGCCGGCGCGCCCGCGTCTTGGCATTCGCCAGCCGACGGGCCGCCTTCACCACCGCGGACGACGGCGAGGTCAGGTCGACGGCCGGCACCTGACTCGATCCGTCCGCGCCTGCCTCAGGCAGCGGCGCCGTCGCCGGTATCCGTGCTCGGTAGGTTGGCCCTGGCCAGCTCGACCAGCTTGGCGAACGCGGCGCTGTCATTGACCGCCAGGTCGGCCAGAATCTTGCGGTCGACCTCGACGCCCGCGGCGTGCAGACCCTGGATGAACCGGTTGTAGGTCATGCCGTTGGCACGGGCAGCCGCGTTGATCCGCGTGATCCACAGCCGGCGGAAGTCGCCCTTGCGGGCCTTGCGGTCACGGTAGCTGTAGACCAGCGAGTGCGTGACCTGCTCCTTGGCCTTGCGATACAGCCGCGACCGCTGGCCGCGGTAGCCGGAGGCGCGCTCGAGGGTCTCCCGGCGCTTCTTGTGGGCGTTGACGGCCCTCTTGACGCGTGCCACGTGTTACTCCTTGGAAAAGCGACGCCGAGTGCGCGGTGCGCACGGCGCCTGGGGGTCGAGGAACGAGATCTACTTCCCGATCAGCCGCCTGGCCCTCTTCGTGTCGGCCTTGGATACGGTCTGGGTGCCGGCCAGCCGGCGCTTGCGAGTCGACGACTTGTGCTCGAGCAGGTGGGCACGGTTGGCCTTCCCGCGCAGCACCTTGCCCGACCCGGTCACCTTGAAGCGCTTGCGCGCACCGGAGTGCATCTTCATCTTCGGCATTGCCCTGCGACCTCTTTCGATCCCTTGTGAAGCATGGCTTCAGTCGTTGTGCTTCGATGTCGTGCTGCCTGGCTCGTGCGGTACGTCGCTCACATGTCCGGGTCGAGGTTCTCCGAGTGACCGCGAGGCTTCTTCGGTGATACGTGCTCAGGGCGGCTGGCGACCCGGTGCGCGCGCTGCGCCTCCCGATCGGCGTCGCGTTCGGCGATCTCGCGCGCCTTGTCGGCTCTGACGTCGGCCTTCGCCTCTGACTTCTTCTTGTGGGGCCCCAACACCATGATCATGTTCCGGCCGTCCTGCTTGGGTGCGGACTCGACGTAGCCCAGCTCCGTGACGTCCTCGGCCAGCCGCTGCAGCAGCCGGAATCCCAGCTCTGGCCGGTGCTGCTCTCTTCCCCGGAACATGATCGTGATCTTGACCTTGTCCCCGGCCCGCAGGAACCGGACGACGTGACCCTTCTTCGTCTCGTAGTCGTGCGAGTCGATCTTGGGCCGGAGCTTCATCTCCTTGATCACCGTGTTGGTCTGGTTGCGTCGCGCTTCGCGTGCCTTCTGGGCGGTCTCGTACTTGTACTTGCCGTAGTCCATCAGCTTGCAGACCGGTGGACGCGCGGTCGGGGCTACCTCGACCAGGTCCAGCTCGGATTCCTGGGCCAGCCTGAGCGCATCGTCGATGCGCACGATGCCGACCTGTTCGCCGTTCGGACCGACGAGCCGTACCTCCGGTACACGGATTCGGTCGTTGACGCGCAACTCTGTGGTAATGGGTCCTCCTGGAGAGTCGGTGAGTGGGCTGTCGACCACCGGAACGAAAAAGGCTTCCGTACCGTCACGCACGGAAGCCACCCGACGCCGCCAGGTCCCCCTGGCGACGCAGAACCGGCCGGTGAGGGCCGGTTGACCGGACCCGACAACCTGTCGGTCGAGGCGGGTGGGAGTGGGCTCCGCTTGCGAATCGCGCTCACCGCACGTATGGCGGGTGCTGCGGGCGCGATCGGTCGAGTATCCAGGGTATCAGCCGCTGCGCAGCCCGTACCCCCTGCGACGCCTACTCATCGCCGGCGTACTCGGCCCGGACGGGGATGGCCCAGGCGAAGCCGGCGCCGTCGCGCACCAGCTGATGTCCTGCCGCGGCGTGCCGCAGCACGTCGGCGCCGAGGACGACCCGGCTCTGCGATGGGTCGACCATCAGGGCCTCAGCGCCCTGTTCGAGCGCCGCTCGGGCGACCTGCCACGCCGGCAGCGGTACCGGTCGGGCGGTCGGGTCCCAGCTGCGCATGGTGCTCACGCTGGAGAACGCAAGCTGCGCCCTGCGGCCGTCCGCGCCCTGCAGCATCACCGCCGCCATCTCCGAGCCGCTGTCGCTCCCTGGCGTCACCCCCGCGACGGCGACAACAGGGACGAGCAGGCGCGCGGACAGCAGCGCCTGGATCACCTGTGGTGTCAGCCCACCGGCGGCGTACTCCCGCAGAGCCGCCAGCACCGCCGGGTCCGCCGCGCCTGAGTCGCCGGCGAAGCCGGGAGCCGGGATGGCCTTCACCGTGCCAACCTAGCCTGCGATGAGAACGCGCGATCGGTGGAACCCTGAACCGGAGTGGACGAAAATGGGTGACTTCCCGGAGGTGAATTCCGCTGCGGATGTGCGACGCTTGAGGCGTGAATTACTCCGACATCGCCTGGCTCCCGCTCGTGCTCGGTCTGACCGGCATAGGCGTCGCGCTGAGCTGGCTGGCCTGGAGGCGCCGCGACCTCGCGGCCGGGCTGCGGGGCCTCGGTCTGTCGCTGATGCCGGTCGCCGCCTACCTCACCGGCGTGCTGAAGCTGCTGTGGCGAATCGCGGAGGCGCTGGTCGACTGGGCGGTCGCCCTGGTGTTCTCCCCGACCGTGTGGCTGGGGATCGTTCTCGGTGGTGTCGGCGTCGTCCTTCTCGTCGTGGCGGGAGTACTCTCCCGGCGACGCCCCGAGGCCTCCTCCGCCTCCGTCGCCGGGACCGCCAAGACCCCGCGGCCCGCACCGGGCACGAACCCGCCCAAGTCGGTCGGGAGTACCCGCAGCCGGCCGGCGACCTCGGTGGACAGCGAGTTCGCCGAGATCGAGCAGATCCTGAAGAACCGGGGCATCAACTAGCCGCCGACGTGACCGCGTGACGACCGTCGCGCTCGAGACGCTCGCCGCTCGGGTCGCCGCGTGCCCTCCGCGACTCGGGGACACCCGACTGGTCTGCATCGACGGACCGGCCGGATCGGGAAAGACGACACTGGCGCAGGCGCTCCGGCGGGAGCTGGCCAGGGAGCCCGGCTGGGACGTACCCGTCGTCCACATGGATGACTGCTACCAGGGATGGAACGGACTCGACGACGAGCTCACGACCCGGGTCGCCACCCAGATCCTCGATCCGCTACGTGCCGGGCGGGCCGGCCGGTACCAGCGCTTCGACTGGGAGCTCTCACGGTTCACGGACTGGCACGACGTCGAGCCGGCCGCCGCCGTCGTGCTCGAGGGGGTGGGCTCAGCACCACTGAGGTACGAGTCCTCGATCTCGCTGCTGGTCTGGGTCGAGGCGGCCGAGCACAAGCGGCTCGAGAGGGGGCTGTCCCGCGACGGGCAGGGGCTGGCATCGCAGTGGAGACGCTGGATGCTGCTCGAGGCCGAGTTCGCCGCCGCACAGCGCACCCAGGAGCGCGCGGACGTCGTCGTCGACAGCACCAGCGCAGGCGACTGGCCCCAGCGGCTCTTTCTGCGGCAGGTCCGAGGAGGCTGGCCGGGGCCGGTCCCTCATCCCCCCCGATAGCCGGTGGGGTTCTCGCCCAAATCGACGATCGCCGCGACCGGGCCACCACCATCGGGTCCCTGGTGCGCCGCCGACACCGAGACGAACACAGCCGGATCGCCGGTGACGGCAGCAGCGACGCCGCCGACGCAGCTCTTGATCTGCCGATGCCAGTGGACGTCGGAGTCGTCGAGCATCGCATTGCGACGGCCGCGAACCCGGCCGTCCTGGCTGACCTCGCACTTGAGGAAGACGTTCACCAGCCGGCCATCGAGGTCGTCCGGCCGCGGGCGATCCGGCAGGTCGAGCCCGGCGTCGCGGATCGCGCTCCAGATCCCGTCCTGGTCGAGCGCGTCCCGCATCACAGAGTGCCCGATCGCGTACCGCCCGCCGATGCCGCGCGCGTTGCCGACGACCACGACCTGGGCCCGGTCGAGCTCGACACCGCTGGAGCAGGACGCCACCGTCGAGTACACCGAGCGGTCGTTCATCACCTGCTGGTCGGTCGGCATCCCGATCTCACCGAGTCCCACGGCAACCCCCAACGCGGTGCAGCCGTTGGAGAGGTCCATCGACTCGTGCGTGTGCTCGGTCCACACAGTCTTGCCGCGGGCCTTCGCATCCCGGATCGTTGAGATGGTCAGCAGCGGGGTCTTGGTCTGCACGTAGTGCACATCGGCCGGGTCGTCAATTCCGGCACGCTGCATCGCCTCGGTCACCGCTGCCGCGACCTTGGTCACCATCGGCGTCCTCCCGATCTCCTCCGGGAGCAGGACGTCGCTCATCGCGAAGCCGACCGTCAGGCGTGGCTCATCGGTCGGCTGTACCTGTCGGTCGCCAACGGTGGCGAAGATCGTCGCGTGCGGGCTGATCACCCCGTCGGTCCCGCCCGACCACACGATCGGCACCTGTCTGACCTCATCGGTGCTACGAGTTCCGCGGTCGGCCAGCACCTCGCGAAAGGCACGGTCGGCAATGATACGTGTGTAGTCGTTGACTCCGCCGTTGCCCTCGGTCTTGCCGATCACCGCCACCACCCGGTCGGCCTCGATGATCCCGGCATCTATCAGGTCCGACAGCCCGCCGGCATCCGACACGTGGCCGATCGGGACCTTGCGTACCTCTGTCGCGTCAGGCATCTGAACCCTGCTCTCCTGGTGCGTCCGGTCGCACGACGGTGCCGGACCGACCGGCCGCCGCGTCGACGATGAGGTCGAGGCTGGTGATCACGGCGTACCCCATGCTGTCCTCGACGAACCTGCAGACCGCTTCCACCTTCGGTCCCATGCTGCCGCTGGCGAAGTGTCCTTCGTCGGCGAGTCGGCGTAGCGCAGTGACCTCAACGGGCCCGATGGGACGCGCCTGCGGCGTGCCGAACCCGACCACGGCGTTCTGCACGTCGGTCGCGATGACCAGGACGTCCGCCCGCACGGTCCGGGCCAGCAGCGCCGCGCCGAGATCCTTGTCGATCACCGCCTCGACGCCACGGAGCCGGCCGTCCGGTTCGCGTACGACGGGGATCCCCCCGCCACCGTTGGCGACGACCACGAACCCGGCCTCCACCAGCCGGAGCACTGCATCCGCGTCGAGGATCTCCAACGGCTCGGGGGACGGCACCACCCGGCGCCATCCCCGGGCGCCGCGGTCCTGCCACGTCTGCCCATGCTCGATGAGGGTCGCTGCCTCCGGCGCGGGAAGGAAGCGTCCGATCGGCTTGCTGGGATTCGAGAACCCGGGGTCGTCGCGATCCACCAGGGTGCGCGTCACCACCGCCGCGGACTGCCGATGCACGCCCACCCGGCGGAGAGCCTGGTCCAGTGCGTCGAGGAGGATGAATCCGAGCGTTGCCTGGGTCTGCGCCCCGCACCAGTCAAGGGGCACCGGCGGGACGACTCCGGCAGCGATCTCGTTCTTCACCAGCAGGTTCCCGACCTGCGGTCCGTTGCCGTGGGTGATCACCACATCCGCCCCGGCGGCGACCAGCTCCGCGACCCTGGCCATCGCCCGCTCCGCCGCCGCGATCTGCGCCTGCGGCCGGGCGTCGCCGTCCGGTCCCGTCATCGCGTTGCCGCCGAGTGCGATGAGGACCTTCATCGCGGCAGCTCCCTGTCGAGCCGGCGTTCGAGCCGCGACAGCGCGTTCGAGGCCGAGCTGCGCACCCCCGGGTGCGGGTCGTGCCGGGCATCCAGGACGTACCGGACGTGCTCGGACTCACCAACCGCTCCGAGCAGCCGCAGTGTCGTCGCTCGCACCCTCGGCAGCTCGTCGTCGACCCAGCGCAGCGCTGCCTCCACGCCCTCGCTCACCTCGTACCTCGCCATCACCTTCATCGCCTGCTCGGCCACTCTCCAGGACTCGTCGTCCAGCGCGGCCACCACCGCGGGGACCGCGGTCTGTGACCACGCATACCGCAACGCCCGTGCCGCCCAGACCCTCGGCCAGTAACGCAGCGCCGCTCGCCCGTCGCCCAGCCGGGTGAGACCGGCCGCCCCACGCCCGCCGATGAACAGCAGTGCTTCGGGACAGCCGAGCGGGTCGTCACCCTGCAGCAGCCCGGCGCAGTACTCGGCGACGCGGTCGGTGCCCCAGCGGGCCGACAGCGCGGCCACCAGCTCGCTGGGGGACCCCTGGAGCTGCTCGGCGGACGGACGGGCCAGCGGCTCGCCGGTCGTCTCCTCGGCGCGGCTCACCGCCAGTCGCATTCGGCAGCCCGCCGGCCGCCCGAGAGACTTGCGTATCCGGGGCCGCGGTCGAAGAACGGTTCGTCGTCGCGCTCGGCGCGCAGCCGGGCACGCCGCTGTTCGCTGGCGGATACGTCCAGCACCGGCTCCCCGCCGGCCATCGACAGCTCGACGCCGTAGTCGGATCGCGCGCCCTCGACCGACACCTTCCCCCAGCAGACATCGCGGAGCACATCGTCGTACGGGCGCTCGAGCGGGTCGCCCCATCCGCCTCCACCGGTGGTGCGGATCCGGATCACTTCGCCGGCCTTGACCGGCTCGGCATCGGCCAACGCGTCGACGCGGCGCTCATCGGGTCCGTCGGGGTCGATAACCACCTGGAAGGGGCGACCGGCCCTTCCGCCGTTGACACCCCAGCAGGCCAGGATCGACCGGTCGGCGATCGACATGAAGTGGGCGTCCCTGCGCATCCTGATGTGCTTCTCGTACCCCAGCCCACCCCGGAAACGCCCCGCGCCGCCGCTGTCGCAGGCCAGGCCCAGCCGCTCGACGATGAACGGGAACCTGGCTTCGGAGAACTCAGTCGGCAGGTTTCGCGAGTCCGGCACTACGTGGATGGTGTCCTCTCCGTCGGCGTAGTACCGGCCGCCGGAGCCGCCCCCGAGCACCTCGCGCATCAGGTACGGCTTCCCGTCGAGGTCGTCGCCGTAGACACCTGTGTAGCGGATCGTCTCCTGGTCGGCCGGCATCCGGCCGTCGACGGCCTTGGCGAGCACCCCGGCGAGCACACCGAGCAGGCGGAGAATGACGAACGTGCGGGCGTTGGTCGGAGCCGGGAACCGTGGGGTGAGCAGCGTTCCTTTCGGCGGGAAGCGCATCTCGATCAGCGGCACGACGCCCTCGTTGACGTCGAGCTCGGCCATCCGCTCCGGCGAGTCGGCCAGGTTGCGAAGGATCGGCGCCAGCCACTTCTTCAGGAAGTTGCCGTCGGCGTAGTCTCCGCAGTGGTTGATCGGGCCCCTGGCCTGCGGACCGGTACCGTCGAAGTCGAGCACGAGGCTACCGCCGTCATCGTCGATCTTGGTGAGCGTGATGCGTTGCGTATGCAGCCGCGGCGCATCGACCCCGTCATGCTCGGCGTAGTCCTCCCAGGTGTATCTGCCGGCGGGGATCTTGGCCAGCACCTCCCGCCGGAACGTCTCCGTGGTCTTGTCCAGGACGGCGTCGAAGCATGCCTCGACGGTGGCCTTGCCGTACCGGGTGAACAATGCGGCCAGCCGATGCCCGCCCAGCAGGCAGGCTGAGCACTCCGCGTCGAGGTCTGCCGCCAGCGACTCAGGCATCCGCGAGTTGCGGGTCATGATCTTCAATGCCTGCTCGCACGGCACTCCCGCGTCCCAGAGCTTGATCGGGGGAACCATCAGGCCCTCCTCGAACACGCTGGTTGCCTGGCTCGGCATCGATCCCGGCACCGCGCCACCGATGTCGTCGTGGTGCCCGAACGCCTGGACGAAGCCCACCACCTCCGGGCCGCCGCCGCTGTCGTGGAAGACCGGTGCGGTCACGCACAGGTCGGGCAGGTGGCCGATTCCCCCCTCGGACAGGTAGACGTCGTTGTGGAAGAACACGTCGCCGGGTCGCATGGTGTCCAGTGGGTAGTCACGCGCGACCGGGTGCACCAGCGCGGAGTACGACCGGCCGGTGAGCTTGCGCAGGTGGCGGTCGTGGATGCCGGCCCGGTAGTCGTGGGCGTCCCGGATCATCGGTGACCGGCTGGTGCGCCCGATCGCGCTCTCCACCTCCTGCTCGACAGCGGCGAGGTATCCCTCGACGATCTCGACGAGTACCGGGTCGACCTGGCCCGCGCCGGTGAGCCGGTGGCCGCTCACGAGCCGGTCCGACCGCTGGTCGCCTCTGCCGCCGCCCGCGCGATGAGGAGGTTTCCCGCACCGTCGACTGTGGCTCGGAACCCGGGATGCACCGGGACGGTGGAGCTGAACTCCTCGAGCACCGCCGGGCCGTCGACAACGTCGCCCGCGCCGAGCCCGAGCCGGTCGTAGACCGCGCTGTCCATCCATTCGTCGAAGAGCACCGGGCGCGTTCCGGTGCGCGCCGAGTCCGCCCCGCGGCCCGCCTCGACGCTCCTTGTTCCGGGCTTGCGGATCGGGCCCACACCGGTGACCCGTAGGTTGACCCACTCGACCTCCTGTCGGCGGTCGTCGCGGAAGTCGTATCCGTACAGCGCGCTGTGCTCCTCGTGGAACGCGGCGGCAACCACCGCGAGCAGGTCGGGGGTCACCGGCCCGTCGGGAACTTCGACCCGTACCTCGAACGCCTGTCCGTAGTAGCGCAGATCGGCGGTCCGCACGAACCGCCGCGCCTGCGCGCCGAAGCCCTCGCGAGCCAGCGCCGCGTCGGCCTGCGACCGCAGGTCGTCGAAGATCGAGCGGACCGCAGTGACCGACAGCCTCGACTGCCGCTCGACCGCGGTCTGGACGTAGTCGTTTCGGACGTCGACCGTCAGCAGGCCGTACGCCGACAGACTGCCGGGGTCGAGCGGAACGAGCACCCCCCCGAGCTCCAGGACGTCGACCAGCCGGCAGGCCAGCAGCGAGCCGGAGCCGCCGAACGTCACCAGGTGGAAGTCTCGGATGTCCAATCCTCGCTTGACGGTGACCTGGCGAATCGCGTTGGCCTGGTTCCACGCCGAGATCTCCAGGATGCCGGCCGCACACGACTCCGGGGTCATGGCCAGCTTGCCGGCCAGCGCATCCATTCCAGGGCGTGCCTCCTCGACAGCCAGTGGCACTTCCCCGCCCAGCAGGCGTGGTGGGATCCGGCCGAGCAGCAGGTGGGCGTCGGTGACCGTGGGCTCGGAGCCGCCGCGGCCGTAGCACATCGGGCCGGGGTCGGCGCCGGCCGAGCGCGGCCCCACCTTGAGCGTGCCCTCCGGGCTCACCCAAGCGATCGACCCGCCGCCGGCGCCGACCGTCACCACGTCGATCATCGGGATCTTGGATGGATACGCGCCGACCGAGCCCTCGGTCGTCAGCGCCGGTTGCCCATCCAGGACGACTGTGACGTCGGTCGACGTGCCACCTCCGTCACAGGTGACCACCTCCCGCAGGCCAGCCCGTTCGGCGACGACGGAGGCACCGAGCGCTCCGGCGGCGGGCCCCGACAGCACTGTCGTGATCGGCTGGTTCACGACCTCCTCCGCCGAGAGCACGCCGCCATTCGACTTCATCACGTAGAACGGGACGGGGCGGGTCGGGGCTGAGCCGGCGGAGGTGCCAATGCCGGTGAATGCGCTCAGGTGTGCGGTGATGTTCGCCACGTAGCGCCGGATGTCGGGCTTCACCGCTGCGTCCACCAGCGTGGTGACGCTGCGCTCGTACTCGCGGTACTCGCGCAGCACGTGTGAGGAGATCGAGACGACGGCCTGTGGGTGCTCTCGGGTCAGCACGTCCAGCATCGCCAGCTCGTGGGCCGGGTTGGCGTAGGAGTGCAGGAAGCAGACGCCGATCGCCGTGGTACCCCGGTCGGCGAACCAGCGGGCGACCTCGATCGCCGCGTCCTCGTCGAACGGACGCAGCTCGCTGCCATCGACCAGCAGCCGTCCCGGGACGGTCTTGACCCGGTCCGCCGGCACTATCCGCGGCGGCTTGACCCAGAAGTACGAGTTGCCGTAGCCGTCTGGAACCGACTGCCGGGCGATCTCCAGGATGTGGCCGTAGCCCTCGGTGGTGATGAAACCCAGGTTCTCCACCTTGCCTTCGAGCAGCTTGTTGGTGGCGACCGTGGTGCCGTGGCTCACCGCGCTGATCGAGTCTCCGGCGAGATCCAGAGCGGCGAGGACCTTGTGCACCCCGGTCATGAAGCCCTGTGCCGGATCGGCAGGGGTCGACGGTGTCTTGGTGGCTTCGAGCCGTCCGGTCGACTCGTCGACGGCGACCACGTCGGTGAACGTGCCCCCGGTGTCGACGCCGATGCGGATCCGGCGTGTCACGCCTCGCTGCCGAACGGGAACGACGTCGCGCCCGGACCGGCCAGCCTGTCGGCGTACTTCGCCAGCAGGTCGAGATTGCGGTCCGCCAGGTGGTCGAAGCCCTGCGGCACGCTGGAGCCCGGGGTCAGCGACGACAGGGCACGGTCGGGGTCGAGCACCGCGGTCACCCATGACTCGTGCGTGGAGCCACGGGCGATGACCTCCGCTATCGGCGTGACGATCATCGAGTTGCCGAAGTAGAGCACGCCGGCCGGGTCGACGCCCACCGCGTTGGCGCCGATCAGGAAGACATGATTGTCGTAGGCACGCGCCCGGTTGGTCAGCTCCCAGATGTCGGCGCTGCGCAGCAGCGCCGACGGCCGGCAGATGACGTCGGCGCCCTCCAGCGCGTTGATCCTCGACAGCTCGGGAAAGTCACCGTCGAAGCAGATGATCAGCCCGATCCGGCCCAGGTCGGTCTGCACGACGCATACGTCGTCCCCCGGAGTCACCCACCCCCCGCGTGCCCGGGTCTCGGTGCAGAACGGGTGCGTCTTGCGGTAGACGCCCAGCGTGCCGCCGTCCGGGCCGACGAGCACCGCGGCGTTGTACACGACACCGGGCTCCGGACCGCGCTCGTACGCTCCGTAGACCAGGTGTATCCCGAGGTCGGCTGCGGCTGCGTGCAGAGGCTCTGTGGCCCCTTGGACGAACGGCCCGATGACCTCGAACAGCTCTTCCGGACCGAGGCCGGGGGTGAACCCCGTCGTGCAGGTCTCCGGCAGCACCACCAGCTCGGCGGCGGTGTCGGTGACGCAGCGGTGCACGTAGTCCACGCAGTGTCCGACGTTCGCCTCGATGCTGTCCCTGGTCAGCGGTGCGTGCAGCGGCCGGACCTGCACTGCTGCGGCGGTGAATGCTCGCATCTCGGTTCCTCGTGTCTCACGTTGTCTGGATCCCTGGTCTGGCAGATCTCCGTCCGGTTCGCCCGATCAGGTGCGGCGGCGCCCCGACAGCCATCCTCCGACGACCGCTCCGAGGAGCGCAGCCAGCGCGCCGGCGACGACGCCGGCCCTGAAGTCAGCGCCCGTGACCGAACCGGCCGGCTGTGCCGCCGGTGAGCGGAAGACCCGATCCGTCGCCCGCTCGCGCGCCGCGGGAGTGCCGGTCTCGCCGTGGGCTGGCGACCGGGCGACACCGGTGAGCACATCGTCGACGTTGCCGAAGAACTCACCGGCAGTCTTCTTCGCCACCCCGGTCAGCATCCGCTGACCGACGCCGCCGATCATCCCCCCGACGATCGCATCGGCGTCATAGCTCAGCAGGGTCGTGCCCGTCGGTCCCTGGTCCAGCCTGACCTTGACGTCGGCGCTGACGGTTCCCGGCGCGCCGGATCCCGCCGCCCGGAGCGTGAAGGAGCCGGGTTCGTCGTGGTCCTCCAGGCGCACCTCGCCCTGGTAGACGCCCTTGATGGAGGCGACACCGGCCGTGAGCGTCATCCGGTAGGCGTCCTGGTCGATGGTCTCCAGTTGCTGACATCCGGGGATGGTCCGCACCAGCACCTCGGGGTCGTTGAGCGCCCGCCACACGTTCTCGCGGGATCCGTTCAGGGTTGCGGTGCCGGAGACCTTCATGGTGGTCAAGTGTGGCATTCCGCGGGCGAGACGACCCGCCGGTTCCCCGGCTCGGAGTCTCAGGCAGCGTGCGGGGCCCGGGATCGGCGCCGGGCCCGGCGCCCGGAGGCGTCGCCGGGCTCAGTGTCGACTCCCCGTGAGCCGCCAGCCCGCGGACGGCCTGCGCAGTGACGCTTCCGTAGCCGTCCATCGGGAGCGACCCGCGCCGATCGGGTGGACGACCGGTCACGAGCCGCCTGCCGCGGATGAACCGTCCGCGACGTCCGCCGGACGCCTCCCGCGCAGCCACGGAACCCGGCCCTCGAGGGCGCCGCGGCGAAGGTCGAACAGCTCGCTGGGCGAGATCGGCATCGCGGTGATCCGGAACCCCTCCGCGTCCTCGATCGCCGCCGCGACAGCTGCCGAGCCGGGGATCACACCCGCCTCCCCCGCCCCCTTGACGCCGAGCGGGTTCAACGGCGAGGGCGTCTCGAGGTGGTCGATCTCGATCGGCGGCACCTCGGTGACGTACGGCATCAGGAAGTCCATGAAGCTGGCATTGAGCAGCTGGCCCGACGAGTCGTAGACCATCCGCTCGTAGAGTGCGCCGCCCACCCCCTGCGCCACGCCACCGTGGATCTGGCCCTCGAGGATCATCGGGTTGATGACGGTGCCGCAGTCGTGCACGACGCAGTACCGCAGCACCGTGATCTCCGCGGTCTCCGGGTCGGTCTCCACCACGACGGCGTGCATGCCGTTGGCGAACGTCGAGCGCGGCGGCGAGTAGTACGCGGTGCCCTCCAGCCCGGGCTCGTCGCCCAACGCGACCGGTGGCATGTCCGGATCGACCGACGTCACGAACTGCGTCGCCCGCGACGCCGCCTCGTCGAAGGCGTAGCGCAGCGGGTTCGACAAGACGGCGACCGCGCCGAGGTCGATCTCCGCCGCCGGGGCTCCCCTGACCCGGACCATCCCGGCGACGATCTCCAGATCGTCGGGGTCGGCCTCGAGTGCCTGCGCGGCGATCCGCAGTGCCTTGGCGCGCACCTTGCGGGCGGTCAAGGCGACCGCGCTCCCGCTCATCACCGCGGTACGGGAGGCGAAGGTTCCGACCGCGTACTTGAACCTGCGGGTGTCCCCGGTGGTCACCCGGATCCGGTCGAACGGCACCCCGAGCTCGTCGGACACAAGCTGGGCGAGCATCGTCTGATGGCCCTGCCCCTGGCTGGTCAGTCCGGTGGACACCACAACCGTGCCGTCGGTCTCGATCCGCAGGTGTCCACCTTCGTACGGTCCGACGCCGGTGCCCTCGACGTAGCAGCCCATCCCGATGCCGACCGTCCGGCCCTCTGCCCGGGCATGGTCCCGGTAGACCTCGAAGTCGTCCCAGCCGACCAGAGCGCGGAGCTTGGCCAGCGTGGCCGGGAAGTCGCCCGAGTCGTAGATCAGCGGACGACCGTCCTGGAACAGCAGGCCGTGGTCGTACGGCATCTCCCCGGGCTGGATGAAGTTGTTGGCGCGGACCACCGCCCGGTCGATACCCAGCTCGTCGGCGATGGCGTCGAGCGTTCGCTCCATCACGAAGCATCCCTGTGGCCGGCCGGCACCACGGTACGGCGTCACGATCACCGTGTTGGTGTAGATGCTCCAGAACTCCACCCGGTACGGCCCCGGCTTGTATGGTCCCAGGAGCTGCGTGGCGGTGATGATCGGCACGATCAGGCCGTACGGCGTGTAGGCCCCGTTGTCGTGCCAGAACCGCACCGACAGCCCCTGCAGCCGACCGTTGTCGTCGAAGCCGACTCGGACCTGGTGCAGCTGGGCCCGTTCGTGCGCGCTGGAGATGAAGTGCTCACGGCGGTCCTCGACCCACTTGACCGGATGCCCGAGCCTGATCGCGGCCCAGGGGACCATGATCTCCTCCGGCCACGGATGCACGATCTTGACGCCGAAACCGCCTCCCACGTCCGGCGTCACCACCTCCACCCGGTCGACCGGCAGCTCGAGCTTGGCCGCGATGGCCTGACGGACGCTGGTGGAGGTCTGGGTGGAGGTGTGCACGAGAAGCGACCGGTCGTCGGGGTCCCACCTGGCGAGGACGCCCTTGCCCTCCATCGGCGTGGATGCACTGCGCTCGATCGAGAGGTCCAGCGACAGCTGGTGCGGCGCGGCGTCGATGGCCGCCTCGGCGTTCCCGGTCTCCTGGAGCAGGTGTGCGGCGACGTTGCCGGGCACGTCGTCGTGCACCAGGCTCTCGGCGGCGCGAGACGACTCCAGGCCGACGACAGGGGTCAGGAAGTCGTACTCGACAGTGATCCGCTCCAGAACGTCCTCGGCGACGTACCGGTCGCTGGCCACCACCATCGCTATCGCCTCACCGACGTGGTTGACCTCGTCGCGCGCAAGGGCGTACGGGGTGCGGCCGTGCGACAGCGACGGGTGCGGGATCAGCAGCGGCAGCGGCTCGGCCGCCCGGCCCTCGAGGTCCTCGTGGGTGTAGATCGCGATCAGCCCCTCGACCTCGAGCGCGTCGCTGACGTCGACGGACGCGATCCGGGCGTGGGCGTGTGGAGAGCGGAGGAACGCAGCGGCATACGCGGTCTGGCCGAGGTCGTCGAGGTAGCGGCCGTTGCCGGTGAGCAGCCGTGGGTCCTCCGCGCGCTGCACCGGTTGGCCCAGCATCCTGGTGGTCACGGCGAGCCGTCCCGGGCGGCGCTGAGCACGGCCGCGACGATGTTCTGGTATCCCGTGCAGCGGCAGAGGTTGCCGGCGATCGCCTCGCGGGCATCGGCGTCGCTCGGGTCGGGGTTGTCGCGCAGGAACGCGGTGATCGTGGTGACGAACCCCGGCGTGCAGAACCCGCACTGCAGTGCATGGCAGCGCTGGAATGCCCGCTGCACGCGGCCCATCGAGCCGTCGGTCTCGCAGCACCCTTCCACGGTGGTGATCGAGGAGCCTTCCACACTCACCGCGAAGACCAGGCAGGACCGGGTCGGCCGGCCGTCGACCAGCACCGTGCAAGCTCCGCACACGCCGTGCTCACAGCCCACGTGCGTACCGGTCAACCGCAGGTCGTGACGCAGTGCGTCGGACAGCAGCCGGCGTGCCGGCACCGTCAGCTCGAGCGGCACCCCGTTGACGAGGAGGGTGATGTGGTGGACGCTCTCGACCGGCGGCGCGCTCACGCCGCCGCCAGGCCGGTCCCGTGGCGAACGGCCGCGCGCAGGGCCCGGCCGGTCAGCACCTGGGCGAGCTGTCGGCGGTAGCGCGCGCTGGCGTGGATGTCGTCCTCCGCGTCGATGCGGCTCAGCACCATCGCGGTTGCATCGCCGACGTCGAGGTGGTCGGCGTCCTGCCCCGTCAGCTGCTCGGCCAGGTCGACGAGGACCGGTACGGGACCGACCGAGATCAGCGCGACCCGGGCAGCGGTGACGATCCGGTCGTCGTCAACGGTCACGGTGGCTCCCACTCCGCACACAGCGTAGTCGCCGTGCCGGCGCGCGACCTCGGTCCACGCCGAGCCGCTGCCCGGCGCGGGCACACGGAAGGTGGCGGTGACCGCCAGCTCACCGGGGACCAGCGCGCTCTCCAGCGGCCCGAGGAAGAACTCTGCGGCGGCGATGCGCCGACGACCGCTCGTGCTTGCTGCCTCCACCTCGCCGTCGAGGAGGGCCAGCACGGCCGGGAGCTCGCCGGCGGGGTCGGCGTGCACGATGCTGCCCAGGCTCGTGCCACGGTTACGGATGGTGGGATGCGCGATCCAGGTGACCGTCTGCCGCAGAAGCGGGATCGCGCTTGCAGCAGCGTCGCTGTGCTCGAGCGCGGCGTGACGCACGGCCGCCCCGATGCGTACCAGCCCGTCTGCGACCTCGATCGAGTCAAGACCGGGGATGTGGTTGATGTCGACAAGGTGCGCGGGCGCCGCCAGCCGCATCGACAGCAGCGGGACGAGGCTCTGCCCGCCGGCGAGCACCTTGCCGTCCGCGGCCACCTCCGCGAGCACGGTCAGCGCTTCGTCGACGGAGTGGGGCCGGTGATAGGTGAAGGGGGACGGCTTCACGGTCGCGGTCTGCCTCGGTTCAGACGTCGTCGGTGCGGTGTGCTCCCGGCGTGCCCACGCTGAGCACCGTCCCATCCTCACGCAGATGGGCGGGCGCCACAGCCCGGGCCAGGTGGTAGAACACCACGACGACCAGTGTCCCGAGGGCGATACCGGAGAGGATGAAGTCGTCGGTGACCTTCAGCGAGGTGTCGCCGATCGCGATGATGATCCCTGCGGCGAGCGGAACCAGGTTGATCGGATTGCCGAAGTCGACGGCGTTCTCCTTCCAGATCTTTGCACCCAGCAGGCCGATCATGCCGTAGAGGACGACGGTGATGCCGCCGAGCACGCCCCCCGGGGTCGAGGCCACCAGGGCGCCGAACTTCGGTGACAGCCCGAAGAGGATCGCGACCACGGCGGCGACGTAGTACGCGGCGGTCGAGTACACACGCGTCGCGGCCATCACCCCGATGTTCTCGGCGTACGTGGTCGTCGGTGAGCCGCCCACGGAGGAGGCGAGCATGGTGCCGAAACCGTCGGCGGCGATGGCCCGCCCCATCACCGGGTCGAGGTCGCGGCGCGTCATCTCACCGACAGCCTTCACGTGCCCGGTGTTCTCCGCGACCAGGGCGATGACGGCCGGGAGCACCAGCAGGGTGAACGTCACCGAGAAGCTTGGCCAGTGCCAGCCGACCACGCCCGCGGCGTCGTCGGTGTGCGGCGGGAGCCCGATCCAGTCCGCCGCCTTCACGCTCGTCCAGCTCACACGGTCATGCGTGGTCACCTTGCCGGCCGCGGCGTCGAACGACGTGATCGGTCCGAAGGCCGCGTCGGCGAACCAGGACAGGAGGTACCCGAAGACGAGACCGAGGAAGATCGCGATGCGGCCGAAGAAGCCACGGACGCCGACCGCCACCAGGATGACGAACGTCATGGTGGCGAAGGCGATCCACTGGTCCTGCGGCCAGTAGATGTGCGCCACGACCGGCGCGAGGTTGAACCCGATGAGCATGACCACCGCTCCGGTCACAGCAGGCGGCAGGACGACCTGCAGCAGATGAGGACCGGCGAAGTGGATCAGCAGCCCGACCAGCAGCAGGACGAAGCCCGCGATCAGA
The DNA here is from genome assembly GCA_046732575.1 of Actinomycetota bacterium. Classification (GTDB taxonomy): domain Bacteria; phylum Actinomycetota; class Actinomycetes; order Propionibacteriales; family Nocardioidaceae; genus JBKPNJ01. The sequence continues at coordinate 10,702 of JBKPNJ010000085.1, read as the reverse complement.
ATCGCGCCGGTGACGTCGGCGGAGTCGCCTCCCTGCGCCCGGATGGCTGCCACACCGCCGACGAAGGAGGCGCTGGTGCCGAGGTAGCTCGGCACCTTTCCCTGCACGATCAGCAGGAAGCAGATCGTGGCGATGCCGCTCATCATGATCGCGAGCTGCGGGTTGAGGCCCATGATCAGCGGGAACACGAAGGTTGCGCCGAACATGGCCACCACGTGCTGGGCGCCGAGGCCGACCGTGCGGCCCCACGAAAGCCGCTCGTCGGGTGCGACCGCCTCACCTGGCGGCGGTGTCCTTCCGTCGTGTACGAGCTTCCACCCAAGCGCCATGTCCGTCCCACCCTTCAGCGGTGCCGCGCACCGCATCTCCCCGCCGGCGCCGTCGATGCCGCCAGCCCGTGTGACCGGTCCCGTCGAGGCAACCATGCCCGAAAACGCGTCCTCATTGCCTGCGACGGCACCGCTAGCATGTGAGTTTCCCGCGCTGGGCGGACGGGAAGGAGCGAGGGTGCCGGGTCCTCCGATGGCAGCCGCCGCCAGCTCGGTGCTGGCGCCGCTGTTCGACGGTCCGCCCACATCACTGCGCGCCGTCTCCGGCACCCAGGTGGCATGGCACCTGACCACGTCGGCGCCGGGCTTTCGGGTGGTGTCGTTGCAGCGCAGCCGCGCGATAGTGCTGCCCTGCTCGGTGGTGTACGACGGGGAGCTCGACCTCGGCGAGCGCGGCTCCGCGGTGATCGGCGACGGCAAGCTGGTCGCCGGCAACCAGACCGTGCGCCCCCACCGCTGGTGGGCTCCCCCCCGCCCCCGCATCGCGAACCGGAGCCGATTCCTTGCCGGGGTCGCTCAGCTGCCCCGCGTACGTTCCGATGATGTGCAGCTGGATCAGGTGGACCTCGGACGGCCCGAGCGCTTGATCGGCCGCGGCCCGGGCCTCACCCCGGCCGGCGACGACGTGCTCGTGGGGTCGCTGGTGCTGCTCAACGCGTTCGGTATGGAGCCGTGCCCGGACTGGTGCGACCCGGCGGGGCTCTGGTCGCGGACGTCAGCGCTCTCCGCGGCCCTGCTCCGTCATGCGTGCGAGGGCTACTGCGTCGGAGCGCTCGCCGCGTTGATCGATGTGGTCGATCGTGGCGCCGATCCGGCGGCAGCACTCGCCTCGCTGCGGGCGGTGGGTGGGACCAGCGGCCGGGCGATGCTGCTCGGGCTCCAGCTGACGGTTACCGAGGGTCGATACGAGGCCGCTGCATGACCGACCCGGTCAGCCATGTCGAGGTGCGCTCGGGGGCGTACCACGACTCGGTGACCCTGATGCAGGTCAGCCAGGCGATCCAGGCCCGGCCGGGAGTCGGTGCGGCGCTGGTCGCGATGGCCACGCCGCTGAACCTCCAGATGCTGCAGGAGATGGGTCTGCGGGCACCATCGGACCCCTCACCGAACCAGCTCGTGGTGGCGATCCGGGCGAAGGACCGAACGGTGCTCGACGCTGCGGTGTCGTCGTTGGACTCGGCGCTCGCGGAGCGGACCAAGCCCTCGCCGAGCGGCTTCGGGGCTGCGGCGGCGCCGCGCACGATCGGTGCGGCGTCCAGGCGGGTGGCCGCGACGCTGGCGTTGGTGTCCACGCCGGGCCGGGTCGCCGCGGTCGACGCGGCCGATGCCCTCGACGCCGGTCTCGACGTCATGCTGTTCAGCGACAACGTCAGCCTCGAGAACGAGGTCGCGCTCAAGGTGACCGCCCAGGAGCGCGGCCTGCTGCTGATGGGCCCCGACTGCGGTACGGCGGTTGTGTGCGGCGTCGGGCTCGGTTTCGCCAACGTCGTCCGCCCGGGCCCCGTTGGGATCGTCGCCGCTTCCGGCACCGGTGCCCAGCATGTGATGACCCTGCTTGACGCTGCGGATGTCGGTGTCAGGCACTGCCTGGGCGTCGGGGGGCGGGACCTGTCGGCTGAGGTCGCCGGGCGGTCGACGCTTCGCGCGCTCGACCTGCTCGCCGCCGACCCGGCCGTCGAGGTGGTCGCCGTGGTGTCGAAGCCACCCGCCGCAGAGACAGCCGGCTTGGTACGCGCACACGCCGAAGGACTGGGCAAGCCGGTCGTCTTCGCCCTCCTCGGTCCGGGGCAGCCCGACATCACCGCGGCCGCGCGCAGCGTCGCCGAGGCCGCGGGGGGCCGCTGGTGTGAACCCGCCGACCACCCACCGCAGGTCCCCGCCAAGGGACGCGGTCGCTACCTGCGTGGACTGTTCGCCGGCGGAACGCTGTGTGACGAGGCGATGCTCATCGCCTCCGCCAGACTCGGCGACATCGCGTCGAATATTCCACTGTCCGGGTCGGGGGCGTTGGACCCGACGAGGAGCTCGCGCGGGCACACGATGATCGACTTCGGCGACGATGCGCTCACTGTGGGACGGCCGCACCCGATGATCGACGGCTCCCTGCGGGTCGAACGCCTGGACCGGGAGGCGAGGGACCCGGAGGTCGGCGCGCTCCTGCTCGATGTGGTGCTCGGACACGGCGCACACCCGGACCCGGCATCGCAGCTGGGTCCCGCGGTCTCGGCCGCCCGGTCCGTTCGGGACGTCCCGGTGCTCGTCTCGCTGATCGGCACGCGGGACGACCCGCAGGGCCTCACGCGTCAGGCGGAGGGGCTCAGGGAGGCCGGGGCGCACGTCTTCCTGTCCAACGCCGCCGCAACTCGCACCGCCGTCTCACTCCTCGGGGGTGCGAACAGATGAGCCTGCTGGCCGAGCCACCGAGCGTGATCACGGCCGGTGCGGCCCTGTTCGCCGACGCCCTGGAGACCCAGGGGGTCGAGACGACGAGAGTGGACTGGGGGCCTCCCGTCCCGGGCACCGAGGATGCGCTGGCGTCGGTGATGGGCGACGCTCGCCGCGCAGCGGGCAACGCCGAGGCCGGCGCCCGGATGCTGGCCGCCGAGGCGATGCTGGTGGACGTACAGCCGGCGAGCGCTGCGCTGGGACTCGGGCCCGGGCACTTCCTGCACGCCGGCCCTCCGATCGCCTGGGAGCGCGCCTCGGGCCCGCTGCGCGGCGGCCTGATCGGCGCGATGCTCTTCGAGGGTCTGGCCGACTCCCCTGAGGCCGCCGAGGCAGCGCTCGGGCGTGGGGATGTGAGCTGGGAACCCTGCCATCACCGTGGGGCGGTGGGGCCGATGGCCGGGATCGTCTCGTCCTCGATGTGGTTGTGCGAGCTGCGCGACGACGTCCACGGCAACTCGTCCTGGTGCTCTCTCAACGAGGGCCTGGGCAAGGTCCTTCGGTACGGCGCATACGACGAACAGGTGGTCCAGCGACTGCACTGGATGAGCGATGTCCTCGGTCCACTCCTGAAGCGAGCGGTGGACCGCACCGGGCCGGTCGACATCAAGGCCGTGATCGCGCAGATGGTCCAGATGGGCGACGAGGGGCACAACCGCAACCGGGCCGGAACATTGATGCTGCTGCGCGAGCTGCTCCCGGCGATGATCGACTCCGGCCGGCCGAGCGCCGAGGTTGCCGAGGCGGTGCGGTTCGTCTCGGCGAACGACCACTTCTTCCTCAACCTGGTCATGCCCGCCTGCAAGCTTCAGACGGTGGCGGCCGATGCGATCCCCGGGTGCACGGTGGTCACGACGATGGCCCGCAACGGCACCGACTTCGGGATCCAGGTCTCGAGCACCGGCGGCGACTGGTTCACCGGCCCGGCGCGTGTGGCCGACGGCCTCTATCTCGGCTCCTACGGTCCCGACGACGCGAACCCGGATATCGGGGACTCGGCGATCACCGAGACCGCAGGGCTCGGCGGGTTCTCGATGGCGACCGCCCCGGCGATCGTCCGGTTCGTTGGGGGCAGCGTGCCGGACGCACTCGCGACGACCGAGCGGATGTACGAGATCACCGTCACGGAGAACCCCGCCTATGCGATACCGATCCTGGAGTTCCGCGGCGCTCCGACGGGGATCGACGTCACCCGGGTGCTCCGCACCGGGATCCTGCCGCAGATCAACACGGGCATGGCCGGAAGGATCGCGGGGACGGGCCAGGTGGGAGCCGGGCTCGTCGCGCCACCGATGGAGTGCTTCTCCGCCGCGATCGAGGCCCTTGCCGCGAGAAGCACTCGCGAGCGGAGCGGCTGAGGAGACCCGGCCTAGAGCACTGCGTCGACCTGGGGGTCGATGCGCCAATGATTGGACGTGAAGACCTGTCCGGCGAAGGGAATCTGCTCCTGCCGTAGCAAGGTGAAGCCCACTGAGCGGCAGATGCCGTTGGAAGGCTTGTTCGTGATGCTGGGAAAGGCGTGGACAGGTCCCCACCGGTGCTCGTCTCGAGCGCGACTCAGGACCATCCGCACCGCCGACTTGGCGATTCCGCGCCCCTGGTACGCCGGGAGGACCATCCAGCCGATCTCCGAGAGCGGGTCGCCGTGCTCGGCATTGGGGTAGATGACCACCGTGCCGGCCACCGACTCGGTTCCGTCGTCCGGCACGATCATCAAGATCCACTCGCGGTCAGCCGCTGCCTCCCGTGCGTCTCGCAATACCTTCCGCTCCATGTCCGCCGGCGCCTGGGGTCCTCACAGGTCGGCCATCATCACGGGATCGCAACGCATCTCAACGTAGGCGTCGAGGTCGGCGGGCCGCACATTACGCAGCACTATTGAGGTGGTGGAGCGCATGGGACCTGCCGCCTGCCCTGGACCGCTCGCCATCCGGTGCACGCTACCGGGCAACGAGCGGCTCGACAGTCGTGGGAACGCAGGTGGCGTTCAGTCGTCGCGCTCGGTCCGTGAGTGCTGATCGATCTGCTGGGAGATGTCGCGTACGGCCGCAGCGGCCCGCGCGCCGTCTGAGCTCTGGATGGCCATCGCCACCACGCTCGTACCGTCGGCCAAGTCCAGCACAGCCCACGGGTCGCCGCGGCGCATCGAGATCGCGACCACCTGTGGCCACTGGTACGTGCGCACCTTGAACACGTTCACGATCTCCAGCCCGGCCTCACCGGTCCGCACGCTGGTCCGGAACAGCCCCCACAGGGCGGCGAGCGTCACCGCGAACAGCAGCAGCAGGGTGACCCTCTGGAACCAGGTGAAGTCGTCCTGGACCTCGCCGGGCAGCGCGACCCAGAGCACCGCGATCGCGGCCACCAGGGTGAGAGCGACGATCGCCACTGCGATGCGAGCGCCCAGCGGACGGTAGGTGTACATCATTCGTGGTCAGAGGCGGCAGGCGTGGATGTCGGTGACCAGGATCCCCCGGGCGCCCAGCTCCCAGAGCTCGTCCATCACCCGCTGCGCTGTGGCCCGCGGGACCATCGACCGCACCGCCACCCAGCCCTTGCGATGTAGCGGTGACACCGTCGGGGACTCGATGCCCGGTGTTACGGCGACGGCGTCCTCGACGAACTCCACCCGGATGTCGTAGTCCATCATCACGAAGGTCCGCGCCACCAGTACGCCCTGCAGCCGCCGCTCGAAGATGTCGAAGCCGGTCGGCGGCTCGCGGCCGGCGCGGCGGATGACCACTGCCTGTGACTCCAGGATCGGCTCCCCGACCAGTTCCAGGCCGGCCTCGCGCAGCGTCGTACCCGTCGACACGACGTCGGCGATCGCGTCAGCCACTCCGAGGCGGACGGCGCTCTCGACTGCGCCGTCCAGCCGGATGACCGTCGCGTCGACGTTGCGCGTGTCCAGCCAGCGGCGCAGCACCCCGGAGTACGCCGTCGCGATCCGGAGCCCGCGAAGCTCGCCGGCGCCGGCGATGAGTCCGGGAGGGGCGGCGAAGCGGAGCGTCGACTCGCCGAACCCGAGCGGCAGCACTTCCTCGGCCGGTGCTCCGGAGTCCAGCAGCAGGTCCCGACCGGTGATCCCGAGGTCCAGCGTGCCCTCCCCGACGTAGACCGCGATGTCGCGCGGCCGGAGGTAGAAGAACTCCACGTCGTTGTCGGGATCGGTCAGCACCAGCTCACGGTTGTCCTTGCGCTGCCGGTAGCCCGCTTCGCGGAGCATCTCGGCAGCCGAGTCGGCCAGTGAGCCCTTGTTCGGCACCGCGATTCGCAACATCAGTCAGCCTCGGGCAATCAGGTCATCGACGGCGTCAGGGACGGCTGGCACGCCGGCTCACAGATGGTCGTAGATGTCGTCCAGCGACAGGTTGCACGCGATCATCATGACCTGCGTGTGGTAGAGCAGCTGGCTGATCTCCTGAGCTGTCCGCTCGGGCCCCTCGTGCTCGGCCGCCATCCATGTCTCCGCCGCCTCTTCGACGAGCTTCTTGCCGATCCCGTGCACCCCGGCGTCGAGCGCGGCGACCGTGGCCGACCCCGCCGGGCGGGTACGCGCCTTGCTGCTCAGCTCGGCGTATAGCTGGTCGAAGCTCTTCATCACGGGTGCTCTCGGGATCTCCGGCTCGTCGCCGTGGCGGTGAACGCGCTCGCGGGTGGGTGTCGTTGACCCTCTCAGCCTAGGCGGTCCCCGTGGCCCGCCTGCAGCCCTCGGAGTGAGAGCGCGGTGGCGACGGCCGCCTGGGCGGCCTCGAACCCCTTGTCCTCAACAGAGGCCGTCAGCCCCGCCCGGTCGAGCGCCTGTTGCTCGTCGTCGCAGGTGAGCACGCCGAACCCGACCGGTACCTGGTGGTCGAGCGCCACCCGGGTCAGTCCCTGGGTCGCGGCGTCACAGACGAACTGGAAGTGGGGTGTTCCACCCCGGATGACCACTCCCAGCGCGACGATCGCCTGGCAGCCGGCTTCGGCGAGCGCCTGTGCGCCCACCGGGAGCTCGAATGACCCGGGAACGCGCAGCACGGTGGGCGAGTCGACTCCGGCCTCGGCCAGAGCTCTCCTGGCTCCGGCGAGCAGCCCGTCCATCACGACGGTGTGCCAGCGGGCTGCCACGACGCCGACGCGCAGACCGGCTGCCGAGAGCGAGCCCAGCTCCGGTGCGCCCTTGCCCGTCATCCCGGCACCTCACGCAGCGGCACGGCGAGGTCGGGAAGGTCGTGACCCATCCGGTCACGCTTCGTCCGCAGGTAGACCAGGTTGTCGGCGGTGACAGTGGACGGCATGGCCACCCGCTCGGCCACCTCCGTCCCGTAACGTTCGAGGCCGGCTGTCTTGGCCGGGTTGTTGGTGAGCAGACGTACCGAGACCACCGACAGATCGCTCAGGATCTGCGCGCCGGTGCCGTAGTCGCGGGCATCTGCGGGCAGCCCGAGCTCGAGGTTGGCGTCGACGGTGTCGTGCCCGGAGTCCTGCAGGCTGTACGCGCGGAGCTTGTGCAGCAGGCCGATCCCCCGGCCCTCGTGCCCTCGCAGGTAGACCACGACGCCGGTCCCCTCGGCGACGACGGCCGCGAGGGCGGCGTGCAGCTGGGGTCCGCAGTCGCATCGCTGTGAGGAGAAGATGTCACCGGTCAGGCACTCCGAGTGCACCCGGGTGAGCACCCCCCGCCGACCGGCGACCTCGCCGTAGACGAGTGCGATGTGCTCGGACCGGTCGATCACGTTGCGGTACCCGTAGGCGCGGAACGTGCCGTGCGGCGTCGGCAGGGTCGTCTCCGCCACCCGTTCGACCTGACGCTCGTGGGTGCGGCGGTACCGGATGAGGTCGGGGATACGGATCAGCGCCAGCCCGTGCTCGTCGGCGAACGCGCGCAGCGACGGCCCGCGCCGCATCGAGCCGTCGTCGTGGACCAGCTCGGCGATCACCCCGGCGGGGGTCAGGCCGGCCAGCCTGGCGAGGTCGACCGCCGCCTCGGTGTGGCCTGGGCGGACCAGGACGCCACCCTCGCGGTAGCGCAGCGGGAAGACGTGCCCGGGTTGGACCAGCTCGCGGGGCTCGGTGGCGGAGTCGGCCAGCACCCGGACGGTGTGCGACCGGTCGGCCGCCGAGATGCCCGTCGTGACGCCGTCGCGGGCGTCGACGGAGATCGTGTACGCGGTGCGCATCCGTTCCCGGTTGTGCGGGGTCATCAGCGGGATGGCCAACCGGTCGAGCATCTCACCGGTCACCGGTGCGCAGACGACACCGCTGGAGTGCCGGATCGTGAACGCCATCAGCTCCGGCGTCGACTTGCTCGCCGCGAAGATCAGGTCGCCCTCGTTCTCCCGGTCGGCGGCGTCGACGACGACCACCGCCTTTCCGGCGGCGATGTCGGCGACTGCCCGCTCGACGCTGTCGTACCTCACACCGGTCATGCGCCGACCGCCTCGATTCGTGGATCGTCGATCTGCGGCGGACGGCCGTGGCGGGTGAGCCGTCGCCACACCACGAAACCCCAGATCACGAACAGCCCGTAGATGCCGTAGAGGACGGCGGAGGGGTAGAAGTGGAAGTGCAGCAGCTCTGGCACCCCCACCAGGTCGACGGCGATCCAGCAGAGCCAGAACTCCACAAGTCCCCTGGCCATGGCGTAGGTGGCGAGCACTGACCCCACGAAGATCCAGGCGTCGGCCAGGTAGAACCACCAGGGGACCGGGAAGCCGGCTCCGATGGCGCGGAAGATCACGAAGCAGACCCCCACCGCGCACAAGCCGGTCGCGATCCCTGCCGCCCGTTCGGTCCAGGTGGCCCAGCGGGGCTCCACGGCCGGGGCCGAGCGGCCACCGGCTCGCTGGGTCTGCCGCCACCTCCACCAGCCGTACACGCTGACTGCGATGAAGAACACCTGGCGAGCGGCCTGGCCGTACAGGGTGGTCCCCTGCGGGTTCCCGAACGCCACCCCCAAGAACACGGTGAACAGCAGCACGTTCCCCACGATGCCGACCGGCCAGGCCCATACCCGTCGGCGCATGCCGCCGATCGCGGACAACAGCCCGAAGCCGTTGCCGACGATCTCCCGGACGAGGATTGTGTAGCCACCGATCGTCAGGCTTGTCGCGAAGAGCCAATTGAGCGCATTCATCTGACGTCTCCCGCCAGCAGTCGCTCGACGTACTTGGCGATGACGTCGACCTCCAGGTTGAGCCGCGCTCCGGCCTGGGCGTCGCCCAGCGTGGTGCGTTCCAGCGTGCTGGGGATCAGGCTGACGGTGAACGACGGCCGCTCACCATCCTCGACGTCGACCACGGTCAGCGACACCCCGTCAACGGCTACCGACCCCTTGACCGCGACATACCTCGCGAGCGCCACCGGCAGGCCGACTCGCAGGACCTCCCAGTGAGGGGAAGGGGAGCGGTCGACGAGCGTCCCGGTCCCGTCGACGTGCCCCTGGACCATGTGTCCGCCGAGGCGCGAGCCCGCGGTGACGGCGCGCTCGAGGTTGACCGGGCTCCCCGGCTCCAGGCCACCCAGGGAGGTCCGCTCGAGGGTCTCCTTCATCACGTCGGCGGTGAAGACGCCGCCGGCGTTGTCGACGACGGTCAGGCAGCAGCCGCTCACCGAGATCGAGTCACCCGCTCGCGAGTCTGCGCAGACCACCGGCGCCTGAACGGCGAGCCGGACGGAGTCGCCCAGGTCGATCAGCTCGACCACGACGCCCCGCTCCTCGACGATTCCGGTGAACATCGTGCGTCAGTCCTTCGGGGCCGCGAGTTCGGTGCACCGGGCCGGGCGGGCGGTGACGCGGATGTCCTGGCCGACCCTTGTGACGTCGTCCACCTCGAGCCGAACCGCGTCGCCCAGCGTGGAGACGGCACAGTCGGCGAGTGCCGAGCGTCCCGCGCCGAGCAGCACGGGGGCCAGGTAGGCGACCACCCGGTCGACGAGTCCCCGGCCGATGAAAGCCCCGGCCAGGCGTGGCCCGCCTTCGAGCCAGACGTGCTGCCGCTGACCGGCGTACAGGGTGGCCAGTGCCTCGGCGGGATCCCGGGTGCGCAGGTGCACCGTCGGGGCGCTCGAGTCCCAGAGGCGCAACGTCGGCGGCAGGTCACGTAGGCCCATCACTGCCCGCAACGGCTGCTCGGATCGGGGCCGGTCACTGTCATCGCGGACGGTGAGACGGGGGTTGTCAGCCAGCGCGGTCCCGGCCCCGACCAGCACCACATCGGCCTCGGCGCGCAACCGGTGGACGTCCCGCCGGGCCGCGATGCCGGTGATCCAGCGGCTCGTGCCGTCTGCCGCCGCACTTCGTCCGTCGAGCGACTCGGCGACCTTCCAGGTCACGAACGGGCGGGAGTGCTCGACCGCGAACGTCCACCTCGGGTTGAGCGCCGCGGCCTGCTCGGCCAGCACGCCCGGCTGCACGTCGACGCCGGCGTGGGTCAGCGTCCTCGCGCCGCCGGCCGCGACCGGGCTGGTGTCCGCCTGGGCGAACACGACCCGGCGGACGCCGGCCTCGATCAGCCTCGCAGTGCAGGGAGGTGTGCGGCCGGTGTGCCGGCAGGGCTCGAGAGTGACGACCGCCGTCGCACCGAGCGCCCGCGGTCCGGCGGCGGCGAGCGCGACGGCCTCGGCGTGTGGGGTGCCCGCGCCACGGTGGAAACCCTCGGCGACGACGCCGCCCGCCGGGTCGAGGAGCACGCAGCCCACGCGCGGGTTGGGACCCAGCGGCGCGGCAGGGTCGGCGGCCAGGTCGAGCGCACGGCGCATCGCCGTCAGCTCAGCCGCACTGGTCACGCGCACCCCTTCGTCCGTTCGCGGACCCCGGGGTAGAGCGTGCCGACGGCGGCCTCGCCCTGTCGACCGCCGCACGGCGGTCGGGCTGCCGTGCGGTCCACGGACGTGGAGCCGTCGCGTGCCTCCTCCCAACCGGACTTTGACCGTCGGTCCTGGAG
>JBKPNJ010000084.1:0-7045 GCA_046732575.1 Actinomycetota bacterium | reverse complement strand
GCGGCGTAGGTGATCTCGACGGTGGCGAAGTCCCCCGGGCGCACCTCGAGCCCGGGGTCCGGCGCGAAGTGGACCAGCCGGTTGTCCGGGGCCCGCCCGCTGGACCGGGACGTGGCCGGGTCCTTGCGGCCCTCGCCGTGCGCGACCAGCACCTCGATCGCGCGGCCGACCAGCCGCTGGTTCTCGGCCCAGCTGATCTCATTGACGGCCGCGACGAGCCGCTCGTACCGCTCCTGCACCACCGGCTTGGGAACCTGCTCACCGAGCGCGGCGGCTGGGGTGCCGGGCCGTTTGGAGTACTGGAACGTGTAAGCACCGGCGAAGCGTGCCTCCCGCACGACCTGAAGCGTCTGAGCGAAGTCCTCGTCGGTCTCACCCGGAAAGCCGACGATGATGTCGGTGGTGATCGCCGCATCGGGGATCGACTGCCGGACGCGGTCGAGGATCGCCAGGTACCTGCCGCGCCGGTAGGAACGGCGCATCGCCTTCAGGATCCGGTCCGAGCCGGACTGCAGCGGCATGTGCAGCGAGGGCATCACCTTCGGGGTCTCGGCCATCGCGTGGATCACATCGTCGGTGAAGTCGCGCGGATGCGGCGAGGTGAACCGTACCCTCTCCAGGCCGTCGATCTGTCCGCAGGCACGCAGCAGCCTCCCGAATGCGTACCTGTCGCCGAACTCGACCCCATAGGAGTTGACGTTCTGTCCCAGCAGGGTGACCTCGACGACCCCGTCGTCGACCAACGCGCGCACCTCGGCGAGGACGTCGCCGGGACGCCGGTCCCGCTCGGTGCCCCGTAGCGACGGCACGATGCAGAACGTGCAGGTGTTGTTGCACCCGACCGAGATCGCCACCCAGGCCGAGTACGCCGCCTCCCGGCGGGCCGGCAGCGCGGACGGGAACACCTCCAGCGACTCGGCGATCTCGACCTGCGCCTCGCGGGCGACCCTGGCACGCTCCAACAGGGCGGGGAGCGACCCGAGGTTGTGGGTGCCGAAGACGACATCGACCCAGGGCGCGCGCCGGGTGATCTCGGAGCGGTCCTTCTGTGCCAGGCAGCCGCCGACGGCGATCTGCATACCGGGGCGGCCGGCCTTGACCGGGGCCAGGTGGCCGAGGTTGCCGTAGAGCCGGTTGTCCGCGTTCTCGCGCACCGCACAGGTGTTGAACACGACCACGTCGGCAGGCTCTCCGGTCCGCGGCCTCAGGTAGCCGGCGCTCTCCAGCAGGCCGGACAGCCGCTCGGAGTCGTGCACGTTCATCTGGCAGCCGTAGGTGCGTACCTCGTAGGTGCGGGCCGCTGCCTTGTCAGCGGTCGCTGCCGGGGCGACCGTCGACGCAGTGTGGGTCGTTGTCATGTCGCGACAAGGTTACGACCTTGGCCAGCCCGCTGGTTGCACCGATCGTGGATCAGCGGGCGACTTCGGTCGAGCGAGACTCGCGGATCACCGTCACGCGGATCTGCCCGGGGTACGTCAGCTCCTCCTCCACCTGCTTGGCGATGTCTCGCGCCAGGATCTGGGCCTGGATGTCGTCCACCGCATCGGGGAGGACCATCACCCGCACCTCCCGCCCGGCCTGCATGGCGAAGACCTTCTCGACCCCCGGCTTCTCCATCGCGATCTCCTCGAGTCGCTCCAGGCGCCGGACGTATGCCTCCAGGGACTCGCGCCGGGCTCCGGGCCGGCCACCGCTGATCGCATCGGCCGCCTGGGTCAGCACTGCCTCGACCGTGCGCGGCTCCACTTCGTTGTGATGGGCCTCGATGGCGTGGACGACGTCGTCGCTCTCGCCGTACCGGCGCGCCAGCTCGGCGCCCACGATGGCATGGGAGCCCTCGTTCAGGTGCGTCATGGCCTTGCCGATGTCATGCAGCAGCGCCGAGCGCATGCAGAGCACGCGGTCGAGCCCGAGCTCGTCGGCCAGCATGCCGGCGATGAAGGAGGACTCGAGCAGGTGCTTGAGCACGTTCTGCCCGTACGAGGTGCGGTAGCGAAGCTGTCCGAGCGTGTAGACGAGCTCGGGATGCATCTCGGTGATCCCGACCTCCACCAGCGCGTCCTCGCCGGCGCGCTTGCACTGTCGTTCCACCTCCGCCGTACTGCGCTCGTACGCCTCCTCGGTCCGGCTGGGGTGAATGCGTCCGTCGAAGACGAGCTCCTGCAGCGCGAGCCGGGCGGTCTCGCGGCGAACCGGGTCGAAGCAGCTCAGCAGCACCGCCTCGGGAGTGTCGTCGATGATGAGGTTGACGCCGGTGATCTGCTCGAACGCCCTGATGTTGCGGCCCTCGCGGCCGATGATGCGGCCCTTCATCTCGTCGCCTGGCAGCTGCAGCACCGATACCACCGACTCGCTGGTCTGCTCCGATGCGAGCCGCTGGATGACAGTGGTCAGGATCCGCCTGGCATGCGCCTCGCCGTTCTCCTGTGCCTCACGCTCGATGTCGCGAGCAATGATCGCGCCCCGGCGCTTCGCGTCGTTCTCGATCGTCGCGATCAGCTCCGCCCGTGCCTGCTCCGCGGTCAGACCAGCGACCTTCTCCAGGCTGGCCCTGCGCGCGGCCTCGATGTCGAGCAGCTCGCTCTTTCTCCGGTCGAGCTCCTGATCGAGCTCGCTGAGCTCGAGCGCTCGGTCTTCCAGGCTTCGTGCCTCGGCGTCCAGGCGTTCCTCCCGCTCGCCGAGCCGGCGCTCCCGTCGCTCTAGATCGGCACGCTGCTCACGGACCGCCTGCGCGTCGTTCTCCGCCTGGGCCTGAAGGCTGCGTGCATGCTCCGCGGAGAGGTCGGCACGCTCGCGCACCTCATCCGCCGCCTGCTGCGCGGTCGCGCGCACCGATGCGGCGTGGAGCTCGGCCTGGCGCAGCATCGCAGCAGCGTCAGCATCGGGGACGCCCTGAGGCGACCGGGCGCCCGCGCTCCCGGCGCCGGTTGGTGCGGCACTCTCTCGCGACCATGCGCCGGAGTGCGCCCGGCCCGACCGCAGCAGCAGCCGCAGCATGACCAGGAGAACACCCAGGATGAGGGCCCCGAGCACCGCTATCAGCACCGTCGAGCCGTCCACCGAGTGCTCCCTTCATCGAGGCCGGCCTGGCAGGCCGGACTGAGCCGTTCGACGAAGGAATCGCCCGCGGGAACACTGAACTCGGCGTGCGCTCCGGTGACGGAACGCGCGCCGTGCTGACGGACCGTGGCCCGTACTCATCGTGCGGCGCTCGACCCAGCAGTCGAGCCCCGGTGGTGATGGAAGCTCTTTCTGTTCCGGTTCTGATCAACGTGGTGCGTGTCAGTCACTGCTTAGATATGGTGCACCGCTCTCGCGGATAGATCCTTCGATGATCTCGACAGTAGATCGAGGCCATGGAACGGTCAAGGAACCTGCCCGAGCGGCGGCTCACCCACGCGGCTCGATGTCGCCGGCCAGGTCGTCGTGCGCGTCGAGCTCGGCGCGCACCACCGCCATCGCCAATCCCGCCGGATACCCCTTCCTCGCCAGCAGTCCAGCCAGGCGCCGTAGCCGGACCTGCGGTGGCAGCCCCGCGGTGCTGCCGAGCTTGCGGCGTACGAGGACGCGTGCCGACTGGAGCTCGACCTCGGGATCAAGGGCGTCCAGGGCGGTCGCCGCCGTGTGGTCGGCGACCCCTCGCCGGCGCAGCTCGGCTGCCAGTGCCCGTCGTGACAATCCCTTGCCTCGGTGCCGTGACTCGACCCAGGCCCGCGCGAACGCGTCGTCGTCGACCAGCCCGACCTCCTCGAAGCGATCCAGCACCCGCTCCGCCACCGGCGTCGGGACATTCCGCTGCGCCAGCTTGATGGCAAGCTCGGCTCGGGTGCGCGGCTGGGCCGACAGGCTGCGGAGCAGAATCTGCCTGGCCACGGCCTCCGGGTCGGCGTCCGGATCGCGCTCCGGGTCTGCCGCCGGCTCGCGGCCCTGACCTGCTGACGGCAGGTCGCGCCCACGTGCGTGCACCGACTGCTCAGAAGTCGATGCCGGTGGGTTCGGTGACGGCCTCATCGACCTTCGCCCCGACGCCCAGCTTCTCGAGGATCCTCTTCTCCAGCTCGTTGGCCAGATCGGGGTTGTCCCGGAGGAACGCCCGCGAGTTCTCCTTGCCCTGCCCGAGCTGGTCCCCCTCGTAGGTGTACCAGGCCCCCGCCTTGCGGACGAGGCCGGCCTCGACTCCGACATCGATCAGCCCGCCCTCTCGGCTGATGCCCTGGCCATACATGATGTCGAACTCCGCCTGCTTGAACGGAGGTGCGACCTTGTTCTTCACCACCTTGCATCGGGTGCGGTTGCCGACCATCTCGACGCCGTCCTTGAGCGTCTCGATGCGGCGGACGTCCAGCCGGACCGATGCGTAGAACTTCAATGCGCGACCACCTGTCGTCGTCTCCGGGCTCCCGAACATGACCCCGATCTTCTCGCGCAGCTGGTTGATGAAGACCGCCGTCGTGCCGGACTGGCTCAGCGCGCCGGTGATCTTGCGCAGCGCCTGGCTCATCAGCCGGGCCTGCAGCCCGACATGGCTGTCACCCATCTCGCCCTCGATCTCGGCACGGGGCACCAGCGCCGCAACGGAGTCGATCACGATGATGTCGAGGGCACCGGACCGGATCAGCATGTCCGCGATCTCGAGGGCCTGCTCACCGCTGTCGGGCTGGGAGACCAGCAGGGCATCGGTGTCGACGCCGAGCTTCTGTGCGTACTCCGGGTCGAGCGCGTGCTCGGCGTCGATGAAGGCGGCGATGCCGCCGAGCCGCTGCGCGCTGGCAACGGCGTGCAGAGCGACTGTCGTCTTGCCCGACGACTCGGGTCCGTAGATCTCAACGATCCGCCCGCGCGGCAGCCCACCGATGCCCAGCGCCACGTCGAGGGCGATCGACCCGGTCGGTATCACCTCGACGGGGACCCGGCCCTCCTCACCGAGCCTCATGATCGAGCCCTTGCCGTGCTGACGCTCGATGTTGGCCAGCGCGGTGTCGAGAGCCTTGTCACGGTCCTGAGCAGGCATCTGGGTCACCCGTTCCATGGTTGGTCGGGTCGCACGACCCGGGGAGTTCTTGAGCATCGCCACCGACTCTAGATCTGGCCATCGACACTTCCTGGCGCACCTCGGGCCAGTGGTGGAGAGGTCCCACCTGTCGTGGACTTGTGGACGTGACGCTACACCGAACACCTGTTCGACCCATGCTGTGACACGCCGGTCGATGGGCGATCGGGCCACAGGAGCGGGGGCCTAGCGTAGGCAGCATGGGTCCCTCGCAGTCCTCCGGCCGACCGGCGCAGGCGCTCACCGAGGCGCTGGACTGGCTTCTGGACAAGTCGGTCGCACCCGGCTACTCGCGCCTGGGATACACGCTTCGCAGCCACTGGTGGCCGCCGGACCCGCCGGCCGGTGCGCTTGCCGGCAAGCGAGCGCTCGTCACCGGCGCCACCTCCGGACTGGGGCTCGCCACGGCGGTCGGACTTGCCCGACTCGGTGCCGCCGTCCATGTCCTGGGCCGCAGTGCCGAGCGGGTCGAGACCGCCCGAGCCGACGTGCTCACCCGCTCACCCGGCTCGGAGGTGCTCCCCGAGGTCTGCGATCTCAGCGACCTCTCAGCGGTCACCGGCTTCACCGACGATCTGGTCGCGCGGACCGAACGCCTGCACGCGCTCGTCCACAACGCCGGAGTGATGCCACCGCGCCGGACCGAGACCGCGCAGGGCCACGAGCTCGCGTTCGCCACCCATATCCTCGGACCACACCTGATGACCGACCGGTTGCGGCCGGTGCTGCGCCGGGACGGTGATGCCCGGGTGGTGTTCGTCTCCTCCGGTGGCATGTACGCCCATCGGCTCCGCATGGACGACCCCGAGTACCTCAGCGGCGGCTACTCCGGTCCGGTCGCCTACGCACGGACCAAGCGCATGCAGGTCGTCCTGGCCGAGCTGTGGGCCGATGAGCTGGTCCCCGAACACGTCGCGGTGCACAGCATGCACCCGGGCTGGGCTGACACCCCCGGGTTCCAGGGTTCCCTGCCCGGGTTCCGGCGCCTGACCCGGCCGTTACTCCGCGATGCCGCACAGGGGGCGGACACCGCTGTGTGGCTCAGCGCGGCACTGCCGGCCGGTCGGACGACCGGCCTGTTCTGGCACGATCGGCGCTCGCGGCCGACGTCCTACCTGCCCTGGGTGCACGATGCGCCGGATGACCGACGCCGACTCTGGCAGCTGGCCTGCGAGGCGGCCACCGGCGTCTGACGATCGAGACCGAACCGCGCCGCTCAACGTTCGGAAGCGGGCAGCTGCAGCGCCCGCCACACCGCCCGCCAGACGGTCTTGGTGTCCTCCCCCGCGGTCAGCGCCTGGACGACCGTTCGGTCATCGAGCTCCAGCAGTACATGCTCGCGGGCCCACGTCCGCGCATATCCGGCACCGAGGTTGTGCTCCATCCGCGCCCAGAACTCAGTCATCCGCACCCCGACATTGTGAACCGTCACCAGGGCGGACCCGTCAGGGCCACCGCCGGAATGCCGAAGCCCAGCGCACAGGGCGGCGACGCGCCACCGGCACGTCGCCGCCCTGTCGGCTTGACCTGATGCGGCTCAGGCGTTGATCTCCTTGCGGTCGCCACCTCCGCCGACGACCACCCGGCGCGGCTTGGCCTGCTCGGCCACCGGGATCTGCACCGTCAGCACGCCGGCCTCGTAGTCGGCGTTGAGGCTGTCGACGTCAAGGGTGTCACCGAGGAACAGCTGGCGGGTGAAGACGCCCTGCGGCCGCTCCGTCACCAGCCGCTCGACCTCCTCCCCCTTGGGTCGCCGCTCGGCACGTACGGTCAGTACGTGCTGCTCGACGGTGAGGTCGATGGAGTCGATGTCGACGCCCGGCAGGTCGAAGTGAACAAAGAAGGTGTCTCCCTGGCGGTAGGCGTCGATGGGCATGACCAGCGGCCGTCCGGCCGCGCCGAAGACAGCGTCGGAGAGTCGGTCGAGCTCTCGGAAGGGGTCGGTCCTCATCAGCATGACTACTGCCTCCTCGTTCCGTCTCTTGTGGTGGATCC
>JBKPNJ010000083.1:0-5877 GCA_046732575.1 Actinomycetota bacterium | reverse complement strand
GCCAGGGTCGCATGCCCGCACAGCTGCACCTCGGTCTCCGGCGTGAACCAGCGCAGCTCGTAGCGTCCGTCGCCGAGGCAGCGCAGGAATGCCGTCTCGGAGAGGTTGAACTCGGCCGCGACCGACTGGCACCATTCGGTGCTCTCGGGCGAATCGAGCAGTACGACGGCCGCGGGGTTACCGCTGAACCGCTGTGCGGTGAACGCGTCGACGACGGCACAGCTGAGAGGGGCACTCTGTGACTTCGCATCGCTCGAGCTACGCATCGACGCCTTCATCCGTTGGGTTGCGCAGCATCATACGGTCGAGCTGACCATGCCGGGACCGTCGCACCGGCAGCCCTTGAAAGAGCACGGAAGGGCCGGACGCCGCGCACCGACCGAGCGGTGACGCCGCATCCCGTGCGCGTCGGCGACACGGGTTGTCGGGGCCCCGGGCGTCGCTTCCCTAGGGGCGGTGACGTACCGCCTCGCCACGGTCGACCCGCTCACGCTGGGGGACGATCGTGTACTTCGGGTCGCGTGCGGACTGCTGCCCCGCCTCGAAGATGGCGAACCTGGTGCACACGGAGCCGGCCAGCAGTCCCAGGCCCGAGGCGGCCGCGAGCGCACGGTTGCGGCCGGCCAGCAGCGACCCGAGGGCACCTCCGATGGTGAGAGCCCTCGCCGCCCGTCTCAGCCGCCCTGCCTTCGCAAGGCGCAGCGGCTCGGCGGTGATGCCCATCGACCGCTCCATCCGCCGTTCGGCCACAAGCTCCACCACGGCCCCGCCGAGCGCCAGCCGCCTGGCCGGACCGGCCTGCGCGACCGGCGAGATCAGCATGCCGAGACCACCGGAGGCTGCTCCGGCCGATCCGGTGAAGACGAAGGGCAGTTCCCGATATGCCTCGTGCCAGGAGGGTGTGGCGGTGTCCGCCAGCAGCACGGCGGTGTACGTGGCGACCGGCGGCGCCGTCGCGGCGGCGACCAACCCGGCGGGACGGCCCACCGCCGCCAGCAGCCGCATCGGCACCCTGCTCGGGTCGACCGGAAGCATGCCGGCAACCTCCGCAGCGGCGGCGAGACCGGCGAACGGACCGTACAGCGACAGGATCCACGTACCTACCGACATCGGCGAGGTGAGCTTGACGGTGCGCAGCATGTTGAGGAACCGTGCCGGCCGCCCGAGATCGTGGACGAGGGCGACCAGACTGACGGTCAGACCGCCGGCGGCCCCGAGCCGGCCGGCTCGGCGCAGGGCTGGACGACCCGTCACATCGGCGCCGGCGGCAAGCAGTGAGGACCCCGCCGCGAGACCTCCGGCGAACAGGTACGTGGGGATGTCTGCCTCCCACGGAGAGGGCTTGACGACGGGGCGACCGTAGTAGGACGTGAACGTCGCTTCGGGCACCATCGAGTCGTCGTCCAGGCCGGTCCGGCCGCCTCCGCGACGGTGGCGTCCACCTCTCACACCTCGGAGCGTGTCTCGCGGGCCCGGCGACGTGGAGGCATCCGGGTCCTCGACGGTCGTCACCGGCGACCTCCGAGAAACGAGAGGACTGCGCCGGCGAGCAGGGTCAGCGCGGCAGCCCCGGCCCGGTTGAACATCTTCGGCAGGTCCCGGGTCGTGACCACCGGGTCAGGCGGCATGCCGTAGACCTCCGGTTCGTCGAGCAGGAGGAAGAACGCGCCGGCACCACCGACGCCGTCGTCCGGGTCGTGCCCGTACAGGCGAGCATCCATCACGCCTGCCTCGTGCAGCGCGTCCACCCGCTCGCGCGCGCGTTCCCGGAGCTCCTCGACGTCGCCGAACTGGATCGACTCGGTGGGGCAGGCCTGAGCACATGCCGGCCGCTGGCCGGCGTCGAGGCGGTCGTAGCACAAGGTGCACTTCTGAGCGATGCCGACGTTCTTGACACCCTCGCCGCCGGTCCGACGCTCGATGACGCCGTACGGGCACGCGGGCACGCAGTAGCCGCACCCGTTGCAGATGTCCGGCTGCACGACCACCGTGCCGAACTCGGTCCTGAACAGCGATCCGGTCGGGCACACATCGAGGCAGGCGGCGTGGGTGCAGTGCTTGCAGACGTCGGAGGACATGAGCCACCGGAAGTCCGGCTTGCCGTCGGAGTCACTGTCCGCGCCGTCGACGCCGACTCCACCTTGACCGACGCCTGGCATGCCGAGGTCGACTGGAGGACTCGCGACGGGATCTGCGTGGCCGGATCGCTTGGGCTGCTCGATGAAGGCGACGTGCCGCCAGGTGTTCGCGCTGAGCGATCCGGTGTTGTCGTAGGACATGCCCAGCAGGTCAAAGCCGTCGTCCGGGACGCCGTTCCATTCCTTGCAGGCCACCTCGCAGGCCTTGCAGCCGATGCAGACGCTGGTGTCGGTGAAGAATCCCTTGCGCGCGGGTGGGTGCTGATAGCCCACCTCCTCGGCCGGGTTGATCGGTCCGAAGAGGCTGTTCCTAGCCATCGCTCTCGGCTCCATTCGACTCGTTGGCCGGGTCGCCACCGCCCTGCGCGTCGGGGTGCGGCCCCATCGTCACGATGGGCGCGAATCGGTCGTGGTCGACATCGGCTCGCCGCTGGTAGTCCGCGACATAGGCGCGCAGCGCCGTTCCGGTCGGGCGTCTTCCCGCGCGCACGTCACAGGTGCCGACCTTGCTCTCCTGGATCAGCACGTTCGGGTCGAGCGCGATTCCGAGCAGGTCGTTGGCCGAGTCGCCGCTGATCATGCCGCCCGACCCCCAGTGGTAGGGCAGCCAGACCTGGTGCACGACCCTGCCCTCGATCCGCAGCGGGGCCAGCCGGTCGGTCACCATCACCCGCCCCTCGACCGCCGAACGGGCGGTGACCACATGGCACCAGCCCATGTGCTCCAGACCTCTCTCGGCGGCCAGCTCAGGTGACACCTCGACGAACATCGCCGGCTGCAGCTCCGACAGGTACTGCAGGTACCTGCTCATGCCTCCAGCGGTGTGGTGCTCGGTGAGCCGGCTGGTGGTGAAGACGAACGGGAAGACGTCCCCGTGCTGCTCGGGAGGGCTTGGGTTCAGACGGTTGTCCCTGCGCTGGTACTCCTTGCGCGTGGGGTTGGACTGCTGGCCGTACAGCGGGTTGCGGAACGGGGACTCAACCGGCTCGTAGTGCGTCGGCATCGGCCCGTCCACCAGTCCCTGGGGCACGAACAGAGATCCCTTGCCGTCGGCCTGCATGATGAAGGGGTCGTCCCCGGCCAGAGCCTCGGTGCCGCTGGCTCCCTCGGGTGGGCGGTACGAGGGAGACTTCCCTTTCTCGAAGTCCGGAACATCGTGACCGGTCCACTCCCCGGCATCCTCGTCCCACCACACATAGGCCTTCCGCTCACTCCACGGGTTCCCCTGCGGATCGGCTGAGGCCCGGTTGTAGAGAATGCGGCGGTTGGCCGGCCAGGCCCAGCCCCACTCGGGTGCCACCCACGACTGCTCGCGGCCGGGCTTGCGGCGGGCGGCCTGGTTCACGCCGTCCTTGAAGACACCTGTGTAGATCCAGCATCCCCCGAGGGTCGACCCGTCGTCCTTCATCTCGGTGAATGCGGAGAGCGGGCGACCGGTGTCGACCTCGTAGCCGTTGATCTCCTTCAGAACCGCCTCCGCACTGGGATCATCGTGCGGTCCCTCCAGCGGGTAGTCCCAGTTGAGGTCCAGGATGGGACGGTCCTTGGGATCCGCGGAGCCCGCCAGCCGCTCCCTGATCAGCCGGCCCAGGTGGTAGAAGAACCACAGCTCGGAGCGACAGTCTCCGACCGGTTCGAGCGCCTTCTCGCGCCACTGGAGCATCCGCTGCGTCTGGGTGAAGGTGCCGTCCTTCTCCACGTGCGACGCCGCAGGAAGGAGGAAGACCTCGGTGCGGCACTCCGCGGGCACGATCTCGCCGCTCTCGATCTCAGGGGAGCGCTTCCAGAACGTTGCGCTCTCGATCTCGAAGAGGTCCCGTACGACGAGCCAGTCGAGGTTCGCCATTCCGAGGCGCTGGGCCCGGCCGTGTGAGGAGCCGACCGCAGGGTTCTGCCCCAGCAGGAAGTAGCCCTTGACCTTGCCGTCGATCATGTCGAGCACCGTGCGGTAGGTGCCGTGGTCGCCGGTGATCTTGGGGAGGTAGTCGAAGCAGTAGTCGTTGTCTGCGGTCGCCGCCTCCCCCCAGTATGCCTTGAGCAGGTTGATGCCGAACGCGCCGGCGTTGGACCAGAAGCCCTTCGAACCGGGATGACGGACCGCGTCGACCCACTCCTGCAGCGTGGTGTGGTCCTCCGCGGTCGGCATCGGCAGGTAACCCGGAAGCAGGTTGAAGAGTGTCGGGATGTCTGTCGAGCCTTGGATGCTCGCGTGGCCGCGCAGCGCCATGATGCCGCCGCCGGGCCGGCCCATGTTGCCCAGCAGCAGCTGCAGGATGGCCCCGGCGCGGATGTACTGGACGCCGACGCTGTGCTGCGTCCAGCCGACGCTGTAGACGAGCGCCGTCGTCCGGTCCCGGCCTGAGTTGGACGTCCACGCCTCGCACACCTGCCGGAACGTCTCGGTGGAGACGCCACAGGTCCGTTCCACCATCTCCGGGGTGTATCGGGCGTAGTGCCGCTTGAGGATCTGGTAGACGCAGCGGGGATGCTGAAGGGTGTCGTCACGCTCCGGATGGCCGTGGACACTCGCGCCGTGCGACTCGTGCTGGAGCGCGCTGGCGGTCTCCCGTTGCTGGTGGTGGTCCTGTCGGTCGGTCCCGTTCTGCTCCTGCCCGTCGTACTGCCAGCTGTTCGGGTCGTACGTCCTGGTCTCGGGGTCGAAGCCGGAGAACAGCCCGTCGAGGTCTTCCGGATCGCGGTAGTCCTCGCTGATGATCGTTGGCGCGTTGGTGTAGGCCACCACGTACTCGCGGAAGTCCAGCTCGTTCTGCAGGACGTAGTTGATGATCGCGCCGATGAAGACGATGTCCGTGCCGGCCCGCAGCGGCACGAACATGTCGGCCATCGCGCTGGTGCGGGTGAATCGCGGGTCGACGTGCACGACCTTCGCGCCCCGCTTCTTGGCCTCCATCACCCACTGGAACCCGACCGGATGCGCCTCTGCCATGTTCGAGCCCTGGATGATGATGCAGTCAGCGTTGGCCAGGTCCTGCTGGAATCCTGTGGCGCCCCCGCGACCGAAGCTCGTCCCCAGACCGGGGACGGTGGAGGAGTGTCAAATACGGGCCTGGTTCTCGATCTGGAGCGCCCCCATCGCGGTGAACAACTTCTTGATGAGGTAGTTCTCCTCGTTGTCCAGCGTCGCACCGCCGAGGCTGGCGATCCCGAGCGTCCGTCGGAGGTGGTGGCCCTGGTCGTCCATGTCCTGCCAGCTGTCGCGACGGGCCTTGACCACCCGGTCGGCGATCATCTCCATCGCCGTGTCGAGGTCGAGGTCCTCCCACTCGGTGCCGAACGGGCGGCGGTAGCGCACCTTGGTCTGGCGCAGGCCGCTGGTCACGAGGTTCTTGCTCGCAGACCCCTTGGGGCACAGGCGGCCTCGCGAGATCGGGCTCTCGGGGTCGCCCTCGATCTGGACGACCTTCTCGTCCTTGACGAACACCCGCTGGCCGCAGCCGATGGCCCTTGTCGTCGAGCTCCTGCCAGGTGTCGTTGCGTGCCTTGACCACCCGGTCAGCGATCATGTTCATCGCGGTCTCGAGATCCAGGTCCTCCCACTCGGTGCCGTACGGCCGGCGGTAGCGGACCGTGGTCTGCCGCAACGGGCTGGTGACGAGGTTCTTGCTGGCCGATCCCTTGGGGCAGAGCCGGCCGCGTGACACCGGGCTGTCGGGGTCGCCCTCGATCTGGACGACCTTCTCGTCCTTGACGAAGACCTTCTGCCCACACCCGACAGCGC